>JBOHKD010000030.1:0-10403 GCA_050728895.1 Aestuariivirga sp. | reverse complement strand
GGTCGGGGGGCGATGATTCGCGTGGACGGCGGGCCGGCGGCGGTGGCGGGATCGATCAATATTGCATTCAGGGCACAACTCGTGGTGCCAGAACAGCGCCAACTCTACGATTATTGGATCGAGAAGGCGTGTGGGCGGCCGATGCCCGACCGCGGCGACGTTCACCCCGCGCATATTCCAAGGCTTCTGCCCAACATCAGCCTGATCGATGTCGATCCGCGAAGCGGCGATTGCCGCATACGGCTGGCGGGAACCAGGCTTCGCGATGTCTATGACCGGGAGATCACCGGCCTCGGCATCGGCGATCTCGATTTCGGCGACAAGCGCGATTACTGGATGCAGGCATACCGGCGCACCATCGAGGAGAGCAAGCCAACCCAAGGCGTGGTCCGGGGCCCGCGCGTCAACAAGGAACACCTGGTGCAATACTGGCTCAAGCTGCCTTTGCGCCGCAGCGGCAGCACCGGCGTCGGCATGATCCTGTGCCTCGATCATTTCCAGTCCGCCACGGAAGACGAAATGGCCTTGCCGCAGATTTCGGCTTGATAGGAAATAAAAACTTTTAACAGGCATTGATTCCCGATTATCTAGTTGACACCACAAACGCAAAGTGTAGTATGGGCGCATGTCAAACGCATTCAACGCCCTACACTTCACCAATGATGAAGCCGCCCGCAAGATGATTGAGGGTGTTCGCTGGCCCGATGGGCCGGTCTGCCCCCATTGCGGCGTAATCGACCATTCATACGTCACAAAGCGTCCAGGCGTGTACCGTTGCGCCGAACCGGATTGCCGGAAGGATTTCAGCGTCACCACGGATACTGTCATGGAGCGCTCGAAAATCCCGCTGCACAAGTGGATGATGGGCTTCTATCTCATGTGCGCATCGAAGAAGGGTGTCAGCGCTCACCAGCTTCATCGGTCGCTTGGGATCACCTATCAGTCCGCGTGGTTCATGTGCCATCGCATCCGCGAGGCCATGAAGGACGGCGGTCTTGTTCCCTTGGGCGGCGGCGGGTCCATTGTTGAGGCCGATGAAACCTACCACGGAAAGATCGAGGGTGAAATTAAACACTCACGCAAGCGCTATAATTGGAAGCCGACCAAGGGCGGGCATGTTGGACCGGGCGGCAAGCGCGCGATTGTCTCGCTTGTGGAGCGCGGCGGCGGCGTTCGTTCCTTCCATGTGGCTATTGCGGACAAGAAAACGATCAACAAAATCGTTACTGGAAACATTGATAGCAAAACCCGCGTTCACACCGACGAAAGCCGTCTTTACGGCGAGGTTCGCAATAACTTTCTGAGACACGAAACTGTGAAGCATAGTCGGAAGGAATATGTCCGTGGCGACGTTCATACCAATTCGGTTGAAGGATTCTTCTCAATCTTCAAACGCGGGATGCATGGTGTTTATCAGCATTGCGCAGAGAAGCATCTACATAGGTATCTCGCGGAATTTGATTTCCGCTACAATCACCGCTCACGACTTGGCATTGGCGATATTGACCGTACATTCGCTGCCCTGAGAGGCGCGGAAGGCAAGCGCCTCTTGTACCGGCAACCTAGTTAAGCCTGAATATCGCTACATCGTCGCGCGATTGCTGCGCGACATTAGGAAGAAGCGTTGGAAACCCTAGATTTCTGGCGCTTTTTCTTACGTTGCGCGAGAGACCCTTTCGGTGTCATGCTCTTGAGCGGCATAGGCAGAGTGTTGAGCGCCGCCCGCAACGTGGCCTCAAAACGCCGGTTTGCTTCTTGTTTTGGATACTGGCCTTCATTTCTTTTGACTGGCATGACTGACCTCAGTGAATACAAACACTGTCCGACTATCCATGTATTCGGCTTGCCGAAGGCAGAACGCAAATCGGCGGCACATATCCAAATGTTACTCCGGCAACTTGGGCAGTACAATCGCGAGTTTGCGGCATCGGTCGAGTTATTCAATCACAGTATTGGCCAAATGGCAGCGGCAACAGTATCAGCAATACCAAGAGCGCCAACCTGGGATTGGCTTGACGATTGGATGCATATTGCCGCACGCGACGGCGCTATGACGATCTTCCATTTCGGAAGGACCGTCGAATTAACGAGAGCTTATCTCCCCAAATGCCCAACCGTTCTTTCGCTAATCGACCAAGTGGCATTGCGTGAATCCGGTAAGCTTTTGCGCGTGCATTTCCCTCATTTCGAGGCGGTTCGCCACTCAGTCGGCCACGCCGCAGAATTAATGGGAACAGAAAAGAACCGCGATTCGAACTCTGTTTCGGGGCCTTACGATGTCTTGCCCAACCTACGCCTTGGCGATCATCGAACAAAGGTCTTGCTCAGAAACACTCTTAAAGGAAACAGGCTACTCAACACCTTTAAGGGGAAAACCTGCGAATATGAAATAAGCGCGCGGACTATCAAAAAACTAAGCGATGTAAGGCTCGCCTTCTATTCAGCATTCCTAGATGTCGAAAAAGAGACACTCTCTCGCTCACCCAAATCATAAAGAACCAGTTTGGCGACGGTCATAAGATTGAAAGTACCATCAATGATTATACTTTCGCCCTCAGTCGGCTCGCCAGTAATGAGCGCCCTAGGATCGCTTTCCTTAAGGGCTTTGAAGATCGATTCCGCTAGCGCACGTTCTGTTGCAGGCCGTTTCATGGCCGTAGTCTATATCATGTGCGTGTGGTGTCAACCATATAATTAGGCATTGATTCCTTGTTCGATATTTGCTACCTCTCCTTGGCTCAAGGAGATGCCTTATGCGTGACCCTTCGGAACTTGTCCCAGACAGCAAATCGAAAGATTTATTGCAGCGTCTCATCCAGTCCCATGGCCATCTTCTCGAAAGCGGAACGGAGTGGTGTCTCTACAGCAAGAGAAACAATTATGCCCGGCCGGTGGACCGGGTGGAAAGAGCCTTGGTCAAGACACTGCGGGATCAAGGCCATCTGGTAGCAAGGCTAGCCGGTGGGCTTGAGCCGCTTATGTCCGCGATGGCGAAAAGCGGCCGTTTTACCGATCACCGCCCCACCCGCCCGGCCGGGCAAGAGGGCGCGGACGTAGAGATCAACGATGCGGAAAGCCCGCTCTCCTGGCTCCGGTCGCGCAAGGACAAAACCGGCCGGCCGCTGATTTCAGTGGAACAATTCATGGCGGGCGAGAGGCTCAGGGGCGACTATGAACGCTCCTGCATGGAACGCCGCATCACGGCTTCATGGGATTTGCCTGCGAGCGCAAAGGGAAGCGGCGGCAATCGTGCCGCCGATCTTTCGGATTCCGCCTTGACCGCGCGCCAGCATGTGAACGATGCGCTCGATGAAGCGGGTCCGGAACTTGCGAGCATCCTGGTCCAGGTTTGCTGCCTTTCCGCCGGTATCGAACAGGCCGAGCGTATTCTCGATCTGCCGCAGCGCAGCGGCAAGGCTGTCCTGGGCCTCGCCCTGACGGCACTGGCGCGCCACTATGGCTATATAAGAATGGAACGGCGTTACCGGGGCAATTCCGGTCTTGGCCATTGGGCGCTTGGCGATTATCGCCCGGCGGTTCCCGCAGCCGAGGAATCCTGAAGGGCGAACCGCGCCTCCACCTTGATACGCTCGATCAACGAGGCAAAACCGTTGGAGCGTTGCGGCGTCAAATGATCATGGAGACCTAATTCGCGCAACGTGGCACCCGCGTCGGTCGCCAGAATGTCGCGCGCGCTGTGGCCGGAGTAGATCATCAGCGCGATGGCGACGAGCCCCTTGACAATCAGTGCGTCGCTGTCGCCGGAATAAGTCACGACTGGATCGGAAGCAGAACCCGAGATCTGTGTCGTGAGCCAGACCTGGCTGGCGCAGCCGCGTACCTTGTTGGCATTGATTCGCGCTGCCTCGTCGAAGGGAGGAAGTTCCTTGCCCAGCTCGATCACATGCCGGTAGCGGTCTTCCCAATCGTCGAGAAGTTCAAAATCCGCTTTGAGCGTATCGAGCCGCATTGGCGCCATGGGAAGCAGATAGGAGCTTGCCGCGCCAATCTCAACTTTTCTTAGCCGCGGCGGGCTCCCGCCATGGGGGGATCAGATCGTCGAGCCTGAGGTTCGATTGACCGTTGCCGCCGGGGACTACCGCCGTCGAACCGGTTTTTATCGGATCGGATGTCTCGGCATTGGGCTCGGAGGCCCACTCATAGATCAGGCGCACGCTATACTTGGCCTTGGCCCCCAGCTTGCCGGCCACGGAACCGGCGACACGGCAGGCTTCCGCTTGCCTGGTGCAGAAAGAGGCCGCATCGGCGAAGGCCGAGGTGGCGCCGCCAATCAGGCCGAAGGTGGAAATTTCCGCCGCCGCCTGGGTGGGCTCGTTCTGTGCACCATCATCGGGCGGCGAGGGCAGAAACACCGCGATACCCGTCAACAGCACCAATGTTCGAAAGATACGCATCCCCGCTACCTTTATCCTGCGATCTTCATAAGCCAAACGCATTTCGTTCGGATAAAACCGAAAGACGGGATTTTGCTCTTCGGATTTACTGCCCGTTAACTGTAATGCGAAGCGGTCCGCCGTTCCGGGAACCGGGAACTGGAAAGGCGGCGTTAACTCGCGATGCTGCATTTTGCCCAAAGGCCGCTGGGGATTGGGCTGTCTGGCGGCAGGTTGTGAGTTGGGTGTTGGGAATGCGCGACGTGCTTGATGATGAAGGCCGGAGAAACGGGCCTGCTTCCATCTTTGCATTGGCGGCCATGGCCATTATCGGCGCCGCTGTGATTTACAATTCACTCTTCGCCCAGGACTTCCGCAATCGCGTCTTCGAAGCCGCCGATGAAAGCCTGGGCGTCAAGCAGGGAACCACGGCCCGCTTGGCGCTCAATGCCAATGAAGTGCCGGGCAATACCATCCAGTTGAAATACGACCCTCTGGTTGAAGAGGTGCAGCGGCAACTGCTGGCAAGTGGGTATTACAAGGGCATCGTCGATGGTGTCGTGGGCAAGCGCACGCGGGCTGCGATCGAGGCCTATCAAGGGGCCATGGGACTGGAGAGAACGGGCGAGCCCTCGGCAAGGCTCGCTGAGCATATTCGCTACACGCGCCAGATTGCCGAGGCATCGCTGTTCACCGGCACCGTGAAGACGGATACCGAAAACGAGCAGCGCGCTCAAATCCGGCGTCTCCAGACGGGTCTTGCCGAGCTTGCCTATAGTCCCGGAGAAATCAGCGGCAAGCTCAACCAGCAGACCCGCGTGGCGATCAAGCTCTTTCAGCGTGACCGCGGTCTCGAAGAAACGGGCGAAATTTCAAGCCGGCTGCTGGCCGAACTGGGCAAGCTCAGCGGGCAATCGGCACTGATTTCCGACTGAACCCATGCGCCTCAAAAGCGGAATATGGATCGGCGCTTTTCTGCGGCGGTGGCAGGCGCAAGGATATTTCGGCGCCGTAGTCCGGAAAGGTGCAGCCGAGGCTGGCGCCATCTATGTCATTATCAATCACCTCGACGGGACATTTCATCTCTTTGGTCCGGCACCGGGTCCCGCCTATGACGAGGAGGGCGAGCGCCGCTGGTTCGAGGAGTTGGCATTTCCGGCAAGCCAGGACGCCATCGACCGCCTGATGAGCAGGCGCGCCAAAGCCGATCCCGATATCTGGATTGTCGAAATCGAAGACCGTACCGGTACCGCCGGTCTCGCCGCCGTCATGGATTAGCGCATCCTCCAGAACTGATGCAGCGACTTAGGCAATTATTAACACTATAACGTCTTAATCTCTCCCATGCGCCGAGGGGTGTTAGGCCTGGATGCGCGCAAGCGAGAGAAACATCATGAGTGCTGTCATCGAGTTCCCGGTGAAGCGGATTGTCCGGGCGGTCAAGGAAGAAGGCGGCACGCCGGCCGAAGTCATTATTTTTCCGGGCGTCAGGATCGAGCGGCCCGATGTGAATTTCACCGAACGGATAACGCCGTCCAAGCCCCGTTCGGCCCGGTAATAATCGGCTGAAGAATTCGCCAAGCCTCAATTCACCGGTTTGCAAACCGTCTTGCCGAAGCTGCGAACGATGCCGGGATGCAATGCCGCCTCCGCCACCGGCTGCCACAGAACCGCCAGTCCCGTGGACTCCGCCGTACTCACATTCCAGCCCGTCAGGGTTCCCGGATCTTCTTCCCCCGCTTGGCTCAGGATTTCGAAAAGGCCCGGGGCCTTTTTGAGATTTACGGTGAAACGTCCCGTGCCCGATTGCGTATCGTTCAGCGCATAGATGACGTCGCCCGAGCTTGAATAGATGGTGAGCGTCCAGAACCCTCCCGGCATGTCGGCGGAGAAATCGACCGGGCCGTGGCTCACATCGAAAGCACAGGCGCCGACGACGCTCAGCGGCGGATAGGCCGGAAAAAGACGGGCTTGCTCATCGGCGGGCAGGATGAAGAAGGCATTGGTTCCAGACTCCCCGCTGATCCGCGCGATGGAGCGCTTCAGCATGAAGGCGGGCATCGCCAGCACAAACGCCGCATGTACCGTGAGGGCGAGGAATATGGCCGCGGCAATCCAGAAAAACTTGCGCATGTACTAGCATCCGCTCCGGTCGATGGCGAACATCGGCAATGGCGCGCGCGACCGGCTGGATGAGGGTTCGGCAATCGTGTAGAGCAGGGTGAAGCCGCTGCTGGACGAAGGGCGAATCCAGTTGCCGCTGGCGGGCGAACGCGACACCGAGAGACGGATGGAGCCGTCGCTCTCGGCCACCGCCATATCGGCCGTAATGACGGCATTCGAGGGGGCGCTGGAACTGCTGCCGGAAAAAGCCGCGAGCGTCCACCACGTCGCCGGCGCTGCCTTGGCCACGAGCACATAATCGCAAGCCCCGTTGAGGGTGGCGCCGTCGCTGGCGCGGTTGGTGGAGAATTCGCGCATCTGGCCTGCCGCGGGCGGAAACCGCCCGGACATCAGATAGTGGTCGAGCGCATAGGGGCGGATATTGCTGTCGGCGGAGACATCCCAGCTGTGCCAGGGACTGGCGGGCTCAACCGGCGTGGCGCTGTAAAGCTCGATCGCCGCGACAGCGCTCGCAAGTCCGGCGAGCGCCCCGGCCGTAACCGCTATCGAACCGTTGACGATGCCGTACATGATATGCCCTAAAAGCTGAAGAACGGCTTCTTTTTGCGCGGCTTTTCCGGTTCGCCCATCGAACCGAAAATCGAATCGAGGATGGACCGTTGGTCATCCGCATTCGCATCGGCGTTCGCGCCGGGCAGAATGAGTATGCCGGATTTCGTCTTCGCGCTCTTGTTCTTGCTTTTGGACTTGGCACGCCTGGCGTCATCCTCGAACAGGCTGAACATGCCTTTCAGAACCTGGGATACGTCATCGGGATCGCCTGTAGCCGTTGTGGCATCGCCCACCGCCTGGCCGGGTTCCTCCGCAGTCGCCGCTGAATCCTGGGCACTTGCGAGGGCAATTTGGGTGTAGCTCTCATCATAGGGAATGCCGGGCAGCCCTTCCGGTTTCTGGCCATCCTCGGCGACCAGCATGATGTTCTTCCAGGTCGGCGCCGGAACGAGACCGCCCGTCATCCTATTCATCGGCGAGAAGTCGTCGTTGCCGAACCAGACACCGGTGACATTGTGCGCCGTGAAGCCCAGGTACCAGGCATCGCGGTAGCCCTGGTTGGTTCCGGTCTTGCCGCCCTGGGGAGTAAATCCCAGATCGGCTCTCTTTCCCGTTCCGGTCTTCACCACTTCCTTCAGCATGGAATTGAGTTCCGCGATCTTAGACTCCGGCACCACCTGGCGCGGCGGCTCCACGATATCCTCGGCGCGGCGGTAGATCACATCGCCATTGGCGCGGCGCATTTCCAGGATCGTATAGGGCGTCGTAAGCTTGCCGCCGGCCGCGAACGTCGCATAGCCCGTGGTAAGATCGATGAGCGTGAGCGAACTGGTGCCGAGCACCATGGGAGCCCAATTTTCCAACTCTCCCCTTATGCCGACGAGATGCGCCGTGTCGATGATCGACTTGCGGCCGATATCGATCATCAGCCGAACCGGCACCGAATTATATGATTTTGCCAGCGCGTTGCTAAGCGTGGTGCGCCCGCCGTATTTGCCGGAATAGTTCCTGGGCGACCATCTGCCCACCGACACCGGCCCATCGTGCACGATGTCGGCCGGCGCATAGCCGTTGAGCAGAGCCGCGAGATAAACGAAAGGCTTGAAGGCCGAGCCCGATTGGCGCAGCGCGTCGGTGGCGCGGTTGAACTGGCTTACTTCATAATCGCGGCCGCCGACGATCGCCTTGACGGCACCCTCCGGCGTCATGGTGACAGCCGCCGCCTGGGTGGCGTGGTATTGTAGGCCTTCGGCATCCAGCGCGGCATTGACGATCTGCTGCATGGCGGCTTGCAGCTTCATGTCGATGGTGGTTTTGACCTCGATCACATATTCACCGGTGAGACCCTTGGCATCGATAAGGGCAATGGTGTCCTTGTAGGCCTTGTCGAGAAACCAGTTCGGGCTCGCGGCAATGTTCTGGGTAATGATGGATGCGGGCTCGCGTCTGGCCTGCAGCAATTCGCCCTGGGTGATGAAGCCCACATCGAGCATGCGGCGGAGCACCACATTGGCGCGTCCGCGCGCCGCCTCGATGTTGACATGGGGCGCGAATTTCGACGGCGCCTTGAACAGTCCGGTCAGGATCGCCGCCTCCCGCAGCGTGACATCGCGCACCGATTTGCCGAAATAATATTGCGCGGCGGCCTCGACGCCATAATTGCCGCCGCCGAGATAGGAGCGGTCGAGATAGAGTTTAAGGATTTCCTGCTTGGAGAGCCTGGCCTCGATCCACAGCGAGAGGAAAGCCTCATGCACTTTGCGGCGGATTGTGCGCTCGGGCGAGAGGAACAGGTTTTTCGCCACCTGCTGGGTGATTGATGAGCCGCCCTGCAGGCCGCTCTCGGATTTGGCGTTATGCAGGATGGCGCGGAAAGTGCCGATCACATCGACGCCGAAATGATCGAAGAAGCGCGCATCCTCGGTGGCGAGCACCGCCTTGATCATGTTGGGCGGAATTTCTTCAAGTGCGAGAGCATCGTCCTGCCGTATGCCGCGCCGCCCGATGATCTCGCCGTTTACGTCGGTGAAGGTGACGGCATATTCGCGGCCGCGGTTCCATACATCTCCGGTGCCCGAAAACGGCGGCAGGGCGTAGGCGAGAAGGGCGAACGCGAACACGGTGCCGAAGGTGGCGAAATCGTCCACCATATCGACGGCGATGCGGAAAGTGCCGCGCACCCGGAAGCGGTAGACAAAGGAGGAATAGGCCGAGCCCGCCCGTTTCAGCCAATCCCATATTTCAAAGACGGTGGAACTGAATACCGCATCGCGCGCCCACAAGAAGCCGGCCACGGACCTATAGAAAGATTTAAACACCAGTTGCACCAGTTAATCGGGCGATTGTTTGCTACGGAGCGAATATGCCGAAATCGCGCCGCCCCCGAACTCTTTCTGTAAATTAGAGCTAATCGGCGGTCCGCGCCAGCCATCTTTGCGGCCAGCCTATCCAGCCCCCAGCCGCCTGGCGAAGGCGGCAATGGTCTTCTGGTAGACCTTGGCCTTGTTCCACTCGGACAGCACCCGGAAATTGGCCTGTCCCGGCCCGTAACCGGCGCCCGCCCGCCAGCCATATCCCCGAAGATAGGAGGCAATCGAGGCCATGACATCAAGCTGGCTGCGGATCAAATTGATCCGGCCGTTGCCATCGCCGTCAACGGCAAAATTGAGATAGCTCGACGCCATGAACTGGGCCTGGCCGATTTCGCCCGCCCAGGCGCCTTTGAGTTCGGAGGCCGCCATGTCGCCGCGATCGAGGATCCGGAGGGCGGACATCAGTTCGTTCTGGAAGCGTTCGCTGCGCCGGCAATCATAAGCAAGTGTCGCAAGCGAGCGCAGCACGGGAAGTTTCCCCATGTTGACGCCATAGTCCGTCTCCAGCCCCCAGATGGCCACGATCACTTCGGCGGGAACCCCATAAGCTTTTTCAATACGAGCCAAGGTGGCCGCATGCTTGGCGAGGAGGGTCCGGCCCTTGGCGATGCGCCCAGATGAAATCATGCGCTTCGAGAATTGCTCGAAACTCTGCTTGAAGTGTTTTTGGTTGCGGTCGGCGCGGATCACCGCCGTCGCATAGGTGAGGCCATCGAGGTTGGCGAGAACCCGGGCCGGAATTCCTTTGCCTCGCGCCGTTTCCTTGAATTCGGCCAGCCATTTGCCGAAGCCTGCGGGCGAGGATGAGCATTTGAGCGCCAGCGCCGGTGCCGGTGAAGCCGCGAGAACAAGACATAGCGCAAGCAATCGGATAATCGGCATCGAAATTTCTCCCGCGTGAAAATCACTCTAGAATTCTTCCGATCTCGATGGAAGTAATGCGAAAATTTTCTCTCCATTA
>JBOHKD010000029.1:0-10571 GCA_050728895.1 Aestuariivirga sp. | reverse complement strand
GGGCGCACCCATTACCCTGGAGCGCGACAACGACAAGAACCCGGTCGTGGCGTTGCGCGAGATCGCCGATGAAACCATCGATTCCGAGGATCTGCGCGAGGAATATATCCACGCCATGCAGAAACACGTGGAGGTCGACCAGCCGGAACCCACGGAAGTGCCGCTGATCCAGCAATCGGGCGACATGAGCGTGGTCAACGACACTGCGCGGACCGATGCCGACCAGCCCGATTTCGAGCGAATGACCGAAGAGGAATTGCTGCGCGGCCTCGAAGGCATGCCGCCCGCTGAAAGCCCCGGCAGCCAGCGCAACGGCTACTGAGGCCCCAAGCGCTCCACGAATTTCCGGCCGGACCTCTCGCGTCCGGCCTTTTTTTGTCGCACAGTGCCTTCCATGATGCGCCAGTATGAATTGGTGGAACGGGTCATGAAATATGACCCGGAGGCGAACGAGGACCTGCTCAATCGCGCCTATGTCTATGCCATGAAGGCCCATGGCAACCAGAAGCGCGCTTCCGGCGAGGCCTATTTCAACCACCCGCTCGAAGTCGCCGCCATCTTGACCGAAATGAAGCTGGACGACGCGACCGTCGCCGCCGCCCTGCTCCATGATACGGTCGAGGATACCGAGACGACGCACCAGGAGATCGAGGAGAAGTTCGGCAAGGAAATCGCCAGCCTCGTCGACGGCCTGACCAAGATCGACAAGCTCGACCTCGTGACCAAGGAGGCGACCGAGGCCGAAAACCTGCGCAAGCTTCTGCTCGCCATGTCGAAGGATGTGCGGGTGTTGCTGGTCAAACTGGCCGACCGGCTGCACAACATGCGAACGCTCGCCCATGTGGAACCGGAAAAACGCCTCCGCATTGCCCAGGAAACCATGGATATCTACGCGCCCCTTGCCGGCCGCATGGGCATGCAGACGGTGCGCGACGAGCTTGAGGATATTGCCTTCAAGGTCTTGAACCCCGAGGCCAACCGCATCCTCAGCGAGCGTCTGGAAAAGCTCCATGCCGAAAGCGGCGATATGCTGCGGGCGATCGAAAACGCGCTGGTCGTCAAGCTCGGCGAAAACGGCATCAAGGCGGAAGTCTACGGCCGCGAGAAGCGGCCCTATTCGATCTGGCGCAAGATGGAAAAGAAGCTGTTGTCGCTTGGCCAGCTCTCCGACATCTTTGGTTTCCGGGTACTCGTCGATAAAGTGGATGAATGTTACCGCGCACTTGGCGTCGTGCACCGCAACTGGCGCGCCGTCCCCGCCCGCTTCAAGGATTATATCTCAACGCCCAAGCAGAACGACTATCGCTCGCTCCACACTACCGTCATCGGCCCCCATCACATGCGCGTCGAAATGCAAATCCGCACCCGCCTCATGCATGAGATCGCCGAACGCGGAGTTGCGGCGCATGCGCTTTACAAGGATACGCCCGACGCCAAGGAGGCGCTGGACGGCTTCCGTGCCGAATCCAGCGCCTATCAATGGCTCCGCCATCTCGTGGAAATGCTGCAAGGCGGCGAGAGCCCCAAGGAATTTCTCGAACATACCAAGCTCGAACTGTTCCACGACCAGGTGTTCTGTTTCACGCCCAAGGGCCAGCTCATAGCCCTGCCCAAGGGGGCGACCCCCATCGACTTCGCCTATGCGGTCCATACTTCCGTGGGCGACAGTTGCGTGGGCTGCAAGGTCAATGGCCGCCATGCGCCGCTGGTAACGCAACTGGCCAATGGCGATGAGGTCGAGATCATCCGCTCCGATGCGCAGGCCCCACCCGCTGCCTGGGAGGGCCTGGCGATCACCGGCAAGGCGCGCGCCGCCATCCGCCGCGCCACGCGCGCCGCTGTGCGCAAACAATATGCGGGGCTGGGACGGGAAATTGTCGAAATCCTGCTGGCCAAGCACGACCGCAAACTCGTTGACAAGGAAGTGGCGGCCGCCATGCCGCGCCTTGGCCACAAGAACCTCGAAGATTCGCTGGCCGCCGTGGGGCGCGGCGAACTTGCGGGCCTCGATGTGCTGCGCGCCATGGGCATCAGCATCGACGACAGCCAATTGCGCGAGTCGAGACGCAAACGCGCGAAGTCAAAATCCGAGGCAAGCGCGGAACATTCGATCCCGGTGCGCGGCGTCAATCGCACCACGGCACTCAAGATAGATGCGAGGACCGGAGCCGTGCCGGGCGAGCGCATTGTCGGCATTGTAACGCCCGGCGAAGGCATCACCATCTATCCGATCTTCGCCAAGGCGCTGGAGCAGTTCGACAACCAGCCCGAGCGCTGGGTCGATCTCGCCTGGGATGCGGCCACGGCCGGGCAACGTTTTCCGGCCAGGATCGCCGTCACCATCTTGAACGAAGTGGGTTCGCTGGCCCAGGTAACCCAGGTAATCGGCGAACTTGGCGGCAATATCGACGCCCTGCAAATGATAGCGCGCGAAGGGGCGCGTGACTTCTTCGATCTCGACATTATGGTCGAAGTTCACGATCTCAAGCATCTCAATGAAATCATGATGGGGCTGCGCACCAAAAATCCGGTAAGCGTGGTCTCGCGGGTGGCGGGGTAGTTATGCTGTCGCACAAACAGGTTCTTGACGAATTCCGCGCCGCGGGCGCGCTTCTCGAAGGCCATTTCATTCTTTCATCGGGCCTGCATTCCGGCGGCTATTTGCAATGCGCCAGGGTGCTGATGGATGCGAAACGGGCCGAGCGCCTGTGTGTCGCATTGGCGGAAAAAGTCCGGGCGCTTGGGACGTCTTTCGATATCGTTGCCTCGCCCGCCATGGGGGGCGTCATTGTGGGCTATGAGATGGGCCGCCAGCTCGGCATACCGGCGATTTTCTTTGAGCGGATCGAAGGCAGGCTGACACTCCGGCGCGGATTTAACATTATCAAGCGCGCTCGCGTGGTGATGGTGGAAGATATCCTGACCACGGGCCTGTCATCGCGTGAATGTATTGACGCCATCGCCGCGGAAGGCGGCTTCACGGTGGCAGCCGCCTGTCTCATCGACCGCTCGGACGGCAAGGTGCACCTCGGCGTGCCGCTGGTGAGTTTGGCCAGGCTCGATATTCCGGCCTACGCCGCCGACGCCTTGCCGCCGGCGCTGGCGGCGATTCCACCCACTAAGCCTGGCAGCCGGGGCTTCACGTGATTATCGGTCTCGGCAATGACGTCATCGATATAAGACGGATCGAAAAAACGCTAAATACTTACGGTCGGCGGTTCATCGACCGTATCTTCACCGAGGCCGAAATCCGCAAGTCCGAGCGCCGGGCTGGGCGAGCGGCTTCCTACGCCAAGCGATTCGCCGCCAAGGAAGCCTGCTCGAAGGCGCTGGGCACCGGGTTTCGCCGCGGCGTGTTTTGGAAGGACATGGGTGTCGTCAACGAACTCTCAGGGAGGCCCACCATGGTTCTGACGGGCGGTGCGGCGGAACAATTGGTGCGAATCACCCCCCTAGGCCATGTGGCGCGCGTTCATCTCACAATTACCGACGATTTCCCCTACGCCCAGGCGATCGTCATGATCGAGGCCCTGCCCACTGACTGATGCAACTGTGTTATTGCTGCAACAGTCGTGAAGCTTGAAGCGGCTTGCGTTGCCACACATATATGCAACGGCTATAGGGCTAGTTTAGCGAATGGGCGTCAGGCTCTGGCCGGGATGCGCAAGAAAGACAATAGAATGGCGGCAGTCCAGGATACGCGGCGCAAGTCCGACGACGGCTTGTGGGAGACCGTCAAGGTTATCATCCAGGCCCTGCTGATTGCCTTTTTTGTCAGAAGTTTCCTGTATCAGCCGTTCAACATCCCTTCGGAATCCATGTATCCCACCTTGAAGGTCGGGGATTATCTTTTTGTTTCAAAGCTTTCCTATGGCTACGGGAAATACTCTTTCAACTTTTCCCTAGGCGGTTTCGGGCGCGAGATCTTGACCTGCTGCCCGATCGACTTTCCCGGCCGGGTGGTGCTTGGCGACACTCCCAAACGCGGCGACGTTGCAGTGTTCAAACTGCCGTCCAATACCGATGTCGATTACATCAAGCGGGTAATCGGGCTTCCCGGCGACCGTATTCAGATGCGCGACGGTGTTCTCCATATCAACGGCGCGGCGGTGAAGAAGGAGCGGATCGAGGACTATGCCGATACCGACCAGCAAGGCGGGGGCCAGCCCATTCCGCAATATCTCGAAACCCTGCCCAACGGCGTGAGCTATCGTGTGCTTGACGAAACACCCAATGGCGCCGCCGACAACACGCAGGAATATGTGGTGCCGGAAGGCCACTACTTCATGATGGGCGATAACCGCGATAATTCCCAGGACTCGCGGTTCCTGAACGATGTGGGCTACGTGCCCATCGAAAACTATGTCGGCCGGGCGGACATCATCTTCTTTTCCATCTCGCGGGAGGCCACGCTGTGGGAGTTCTGGCGCTGGCCCATCGATATCCGCTGGAGCCGCTTCTTTAATCTGATCTGATTTCCGGTGATCCGTTTCACAGCCGCCCGCTACGATGAGATCGCCCAACGGATAGGCTATTGTTTCAAGGACAAGGCACTGTTGCGCCATGCCCTGACCCATGCCAGTTCCAAACGCAAGCACGGCGATTATGAAAGGCTGGAATTTCTCGGCGACCGGGTGCTTGGCCTCGTAATCGCCGAGGATTTGTTTCGCGCCTATCCCGGCCAGCGGGAGGGCCATATGTCCGGCCGCCACAGCCAATTGGTGCGCGGCGATACCTGCGCGCAAGCCGGCCGTGCCTTGGCCCTGGAGGATTTCATCGTGATGGGCCAGCACGAGATGACCAAGGGCCTCAACCTCAACGCCACGGTGCTGGGCGATGTGATGGAAGCCCTGATCGCCGCCATCTATCTCGATGGCGGGATCGATGCGGCCCGTGCCTTCATCCTGCGCAACTGGCGGCCCTTCATGGATTTACCGGAGACAATGGAGAAAGACGCCAAGACTTTCCTGCAGGAATGGGCGCTTGGCCGGGCGCTGCCGATCCCGGCCTACGCCATACTGAGCCGCGAGGGGCCAGAACATGCGCCACGTTTCGTGGTGAGAGTGACGGTCGCAGGCCGCGAGCCCATGCAAGGGACGGGCACGAGCAAGCGGCTGGCCGAACAGGATGCCGCCGCCAAATTTCTCGCCCGCGAGAAAATCCGGGCATGACGGTTGAACCCACGCGGGCCGGTTTCTGCGCCATCATCGGGGCACCCAATGCCGGCAAGTCCACACTGGTCAATCAGTTGACCGGCGCCAAGATCGCGATCGTCAGCCACAAGGTGCAGACCACGAGGGCAAGGCTTCGCGCCATTGTGATGCACGGCCGCTCGCAGATCGTGCTCGTGGACACGCCGGGCATTTTCGCGCCTAAGCGCAAGCTCGACAAAATCATGGTCGAGAACGCCTGGGGAGGTGCCGGCGAAGCCGATGCGGTGGTCGTGCTGGTCGACGGCAGAACCGGTCTCACCGACGACGTAACCCGCATCCTTGAAGGCTTGACGAGGGCGATGGCTGAAGCCGTGCTGGCGATCAACAAGATCGACCTTATCAAACGCGAACTGCTGCTGGAAATTTCCGCAGGCCTCAACCAGGCGTTTCCGTTCACCGCGACCTTCATGGTAAGCGCGCTCAAGGGCTCCGGCACCGCCGATCTCAAGGCCTGGCTGGCGGCGCGGATGCCGGAGGGACCGCTGCTCTATCCGGAAGACCAGGTGGCCGATGTCCAGTTGCGCTTCATGGCCTCGGAGATCACCCGGGAAAAGCTCTATAACCGGCTGCATGACGAATTGCCCTATGCCTCGACGGTGGAGACCGAGAGCTGGGAGGAGCGCAAGGACGGCTCGGTAAAAATCGATCAGGTGATCTACGTCGAGCGCGACAGCCAGAAGGCCATCGTTCTGGGCCAGGGCGGCCGGACGATCAAGATTCTTGGCCAGCAGGCGCGCGAGGACATGGAAAAATATTTCGAGCGGCGCGTACACCTGTTCCTGTTCGTGAAGGTGCGCGAGAACTGGGCGGAAGATCCCGAGCGCCTGCGCATGATGGGGCTGGATGTTTAAGGTCTAGACATGGAATGGCGCGATGAGGGCGTGGTTCTGTCGGTTCGCCGCCACGGCGAGACGAGCGTCATTGCCGAAGTACTCACCGGCGGTCATGGCCGATGCCTTGGTTTGGTGCGCGGCGGCCGCTCAAGGCTTCAGAGACCGGTGTTGCAGCCCGGCAACCAGGTTCACCTCACCTGGCGGGCGCGCCTTGAAGAGCATCTCGGTCACTTCAGCGTCGAGGCCCTGTCGCTCAAGGCCGGAGCCATCATGGAGGTGCCGTTCAGGCTCGCGGGCCTTTCAACACTCGCGGGTCTGGCGCAACTTCTTCCCGAGCGTGAACCGCACCGGCGTATCTACGACGCGCTATTGATCATTCTCGATGCCATTGAACATGACGGCATCTGGCCGGCACTACTGGTGCGCTGGGAGATGGGCCTCCTGGATGAGCTTGGCTTCGGTCTCGATCTTTCGGCCTGCGCGGCAACAGGGAGCAAGGACGAGCTTATCTACGTTTCCCCAAAAACCGGGCGCGCCGTGAGCGCGGCCGCGGGCGAAGCTTATCGCGACCGCTTGCTGGCTTTACCGGCGTTCCTCACCTCCTCGGCAACCGCCACCCATACGGACATTCTCGATGGCTTCCGGTTGACCGGCCATTTCCTTACGCGCCACATTTTCGAACCCCGCGGGCTGGCGGCACCGGAGCAGCGGCAATGGGTGATCCGCACCTTCGCTGAAAGGCCGCATTGAGCTTCTCCCCTGCCCGCTCTAGATACTTCTCTCATGCTCGAACGACTCAACCATGTGGCAATCGCCGTGCCCGACCTTGCCAAGGCGGCCGAGATCTATCGCGCCATGCTGGGCGCCAGAGTTTCGGCCCCGCAAGCCGAGCCCGATCATGGGGTGCGCGTGGTATTCGTCGAACTCGCCAACACCAAGATCGAGTTGCTTGAACCTCTGGGCAATGCCTCGCCGATCCAGGCTTTCCTTGCGAAAAATCCTTGGGGCGGCATCCATCACATCTGCTACGAGGTCGCCGATATTCTCGAAGCGCGCGACAGGCTCCAAGCTTCGGGCGCCCGCGTCCTCGGCGATGGAACGCCCAAAATCGGCGCCCACGGCAAGCCCGTGCTGTTCCTCCACCCCAAGGATTTCTGCGGCACGCTGGTGGAGCTCGAACAGGCATGAGGCTCGCCAGCGCCATCGCGGTCTATTTCCTCATCTGGTGGGCGTGCCTCTTCGTCATTCTGCCCTGGGGTGTGCGCAATGCGCATGAGGCGGGAGAAAGCATTGGCGAGGGCCACGAAGCGGGCGCTCCCGTCGCTCCGATGCTTTGGCGCAAGGCCGCCGCCACGACGATTTTGGCTACCCTTGTATACGGCCTTCTCTACACCGCCATCGCGCAAGGCTGGATTACCTTCGGCTGAAACTCCGAAAGAAGATGCCCGGAGCAAGTCCGGGCATGATGAGAGCTTTGTGCTTGTTCCTCCCCAGACCTGGGCCGCAAGGCCGTGATCTTGTTCTTGTTGCTAGCAAGGCTAGCATGACTGCGAAGTTTGTCACTTCACAAATAAGCCGCCGGCTGCTCGTCTTGTGTTCCCGGAGCTTTCCCTTAAAAGAGCGCGAAACCGGAATAAACGGGGATTCCCATGCGCCTGTCGCAGTATTTCATGCCGATTTTGCGGGACGACCCCAAGGAAGCGGAGATTATCTCCCACAAGCTGATGCTGCGCACCGGCATGATCCGGCAGGAGGCGGCGGGCAGTTATTCCTGGCTGCCCATGGGCTTGCGCGTGCTCAAGAAGATCGAACAGATCGTGCGCGAGGAACAGAATTTAGCCGGCGCCATCGAAGTCCTCATGCCGACCATCCAGCCCGCCGATTTGTGGCGCAAGTCCGGCCGCTACGATGCCTATGGCAAGGAGATGCTGCGCATCCAGGACCGCCACGGCCGCGACATGCTCTACGGCCCCACTAACGAGGAGATGATCACCGATATCTTCCGGCAGGGCGCGCAAAGCTACAAGGACGTGCCGCGCAATCTCTATCACATCCAGTGGAAATTCCGCGACGAGGTGCGTCCGCGTTTCGGCGTCATGCGGGGGCGCGAGTTCCTGATGAAGGATGCCTATTCCTTCGATGCGACGCGCGAGGCGGGCCGGCATTCCTACAACAAGATGTTCGTGAGTTATCTTCGCACCTTCGCCAGAATGGGGCTAAAAGCGATCCCCATGCGGGCGGAAGCAGGTCCTATCGGCGGCGACAACAGCCATGAGTTTCTTGTCTTGGCGCCCACCGGAGAGAGCAGCGTGTTTTTTGACCGCGACTATCAGGACATGGATTGGGATGAGAAGCAAATCGACTATGACGATGTGGATGGTCTGGCGAAGTTGATCGAAACATTTACTTCAAAATATGCCGCCACCGACGACAAGCACGATCAAGCCGAATTTGAAAGCCGTGTTCAATCATCGCATAGAATGACCGGGCGCGGCATCGAAGTGGGGCACATTTTCTTTTTTGGCACCAAATATTCCGAGCCCCTGGGCTGCGAGGTGCAGGGGCCGGACGGCAAGAAAGTTGCCGTGCAATCGGGTTCATACGGCATTGGCGTATCGCGCCTCGTGGGCGGTATCATCGAGGCTTCCCACGACGAGCACGGAATTATCTGGCCGGAGCCGGTGGCGCCCTTCAAGGTGGGTCTCATCAATCTCAAGGCGGGCGATGCCGAAACGGATACCGTCTGCCTGAATATCTATAAGGCGCTGGAAGCCAAGGGCGTCGAAGTCCTCTACGACGACCGCGACGATAGGCCCGGCGCTAAATTCGGCACGATGGATTTGATCGGCCTGCCCTGGCAGGTGATTGTGGGCCCGCGCGGCCTCAAGGAAGGAACCGCCGAGGTGAAAAACCGCAAGACAGGCCACCGCGAAAACCTGGCGCTGGCGCAAATCGCCGAACGCTTCGCCGCCTGATGGACAAGACGCTGCCCGATACCAAGCCCTTCGCCGCGTTCGAGTGGATGCTGGCGGCGCGCTATCTGCGGGCAAAGCGCAAGGAAAGTTTCATTTCTGTCATCTCGCTGTTTTCGTTTCTTGGTATTCTCCTGGGGGTTGCGACCCTCATCGTGGTCATGGCGGTACTCAACGGTTTCCGCGCCGAACTGCTCGACAAGATTCTGGGCTTCACCGGCCACTTCAGCATTTATGCCCAGGACGCAAGCCCGATCCAGGGATACAACGACATCCGGCTGCGTCTGGCCAAGGTTGACGGCGTAACCCGCGTGCTGGCGATCGTCGAGGGCCAGGCGCTCGCCTCCTCGCAGCGCAGCAACACAGGCGCGCTGGTGCGCGGCATTACGGAAGCCGACATCGCAAATCTTCCCAGCCTCCACAATGGCGACCTGCGCACGGCGATCAAGGCCGCGGGCACGCCCGATGCGACCGCATCCTTCGCGGGGTTTGACGCTTCGGGCGGTGTCGCCATTGGCGAGCGCATGGCGTGGGCTCACCAGTTGGGCCTTGGCAGTTCGATTACCATCGTCTCGCCCGATGGGCCCGACACGGTGGTCGGCAACACGCCGCTGATCCGCGAATATCCGGTGGTGGCGATCTTCAAGGCCGGCATGTCGGACTACGATGCCAATGTGATCTATATGCCGTTTACCGAAGCCCAGGACTACTTCAACGCGGGCGATGGCGTCACCTTGCTGGAAGTCATGGTCGAAAATCCCGATGCCACCGAAACGTTGCAACCGGCAATCCTGGAGGCGGCGGGGCCCGCCATGCTGGTGCAAAGCTGGAAGGAGCGCAATCTCACCTTCTTCAATGCGCTGGCCGTCGAGCGCAACGTGATGTTCCTGGTGCTGACCATGATCATCCTGGTGGCGGCGCTGAACATCGTCTCAGGGTTGATCATGCTGGTCAAGGACAAGGGTCATGACATCGCCATCCTGCGCACCATGGGTGCGACGAGCGGCGCAATCCAGCGCGTGTTTTTCCTTACCGGCGCGGCAATCGGCGTTTTTGGCACGCTGGCCGGGTTCATCGCCGGCCTCCTCATTTGCCGCAATGTCGAAGGTATCCGGCAGTTGATCCAGTGGCTCTCCGGCATCGATCCGTTCAATGCCGAACTCTATTACCTCGCGCAATTGCCGGCGAAGATGGATCCCTGGGAGACGTTCTCGATTGTCCTGATGTCGCTAGGCCTGTCTTTCGTGGCAACGCTTTATCCCTCCTGGCGCGCCGCACGGCTCGATCCGGTCGAAGCCTTGAGGTACGAGTGAACGGGTCCCATCCGGCGCTGGCGCTCAACGGCGTGGGCCGCACCTATGCCGAAGGCGAGGGCCGGCTCGATATCTTCCACGATATCGACATCGAGGTTTACGCGGGCGAGATCGTGGCCCTCGTCGGTCCATCGGGATCGGGGAAATCGTCGCTGCTGCATATCGCGGGGCTTCTCGAGGCGCCGACGGCGGGCGAAGTTCATATCGCGGGCCAGAACTGCACCGCACTCGACGATACCG
>JBOHKD010000028.1:0-10654 GCA_050728895.1 Aestuariivirga sp. | reverse complement strand
GTCAAAGCTTGTCCTCGGGCTAGACCCGAGGATCCGCGGGCGCGGGCGGTGCGATGTACCGCCTGATACTATTCTACCTGCGGTGAAGCGCTGCCTGCGCCTTCCCCTCCGCCTCGCAAGGGGCGACAAAAACGAAGCCAAACCCAATCGCTGGCGGAGCTTTACCTATTACCTCTCCCTTGGGAGAGGTCGGACGCCAAAGGCGGCCGGGTGAGGGGACCGGATATCGATTGAGACACACTGTCCCCTCATCCCCGGCTCTCGCCTTGGCGAAGCTGAAGCTTCGCTTCGGCGAAGCCAGGTCGCCGGACCTTCTCCCAAGGGAGAAGGAGAAAGATTCACGCCCTTCTGTTCTGGCGGTTCTCGATCAGATCGTTCACCACCGCCGGATCGGCAAGGGTCGAAGTATCGCCGAGCGCACCAAAATCGTCCTCGGCGATCTTGCGGAGAATTCTCCGCATGATTTTGCCGGAGCGCGTTTTGGGGAGGCCCGGGGCAAACTGGATCTTGTCCGGACTCGCCAGGGGACCAATCTCCTTGCGCACATGATTGACCAGTTCTCGCCGCAATTCCTCGCCCCCGGCTTCGCCCACCATCAACGTTACATAGCAATAGATGCCCTGCCCCTTGATGTCGTGCGGGAATCCGACCACGGCTGCCTCGGCGACTTTCGGATGCGCCACCAGTGCCGACTCCACCTCCGCCGTGCCAAGCCGGTGGCCCGAAACATTGAGCACGTCATCGACGCGGCCCGTGATCCAGTAGTAGCCATCTTCATCCCGCCGGCAACCGTCACCGGTGAAATACATGCCCCTATAGGCCGAGAAATACGTCTCGACGAAGCGCTGGTGATCGCCGAACACCGTGCGCATTTGGCCAGGCCAGGAGTCGAGGATGACGAGATTGCCGGACGCCGCACCTTCAAGAATGACGCCCTTGTCGTCAACGAGCGCCGGTTTACAGCCGAAAAAGGGGCGCGTCGCCGAGCCGGGCTTGAGCTTGGTGGCGCCGGGCAGCGGTGTAATGAGAATGCCGCCCGTTTCCGTCTGCCACCAGGTATCGACGATCGGGCAGCGGCCATCGCCCACCACTCGGTGATACCATTCCCAGGCTTCCGGATTGATCGGCTCGCCGACGGAGCCAAGAAGCTTGAGCGACTTGCGCGAGGTTTTCTTCACCGGCCCTTCCCCCGCTCCCATAAGCGCGCGGATCGCGGTCGGTGCGGTATAGAAAATGTTGACCTTGTGCTTGTCGATCACCTCCCAGAAGCGCGAGTTCGTGGGATAGTTCGGCACGCCCTCGAACATCAGCGTGGTGGCGCCATTGGCCAGCGGCCCGTAGAGAATATAGCTGTGGCCCGTGACCCAGCCCACATCCGCCGTGCACCAGTAAATATCGCCGTCGTGATAGTCGAACACATAACTGTGCGTCATCGCGGCATAGACGAGATAGCCGCCCGCCGTATGCAGAACGCCCTTGGGCTTCCCCGTCGATCCCGACGTATAGAGAATAAACAGCGGCTCCTCGGCCTTCATCTTCTCGGGCTTGCAATGGGCGGATACTTTCGCCGCCTCCTCGTGATACCAGACGTCGCGGCCCGCGGTCATGGTGACAGCGCCACCGGTGCGGCGAACCACGATCACCTTTTCATCGCCCGCGCATTTCTTCAGCGCCTCTTCCGTGTTGGCCTTGAGCGGCACCTTCTTGGCCCCGCGCAGGCCCTCGTCGGCGGTGACGATCAGTTTGGAGTTGGCATCGTTGATGCGGCCCGCCAGCGAGTCCGGCGAGAAGCCGCCGAAGACCACGGAGTGAACGGCGCCGATCCGCGTGCAGGCCAGCATCGCATAGGCTGCCTCCGGAATCATCGGCAGATAGATGGTCACGCAATCGCCGCGCTTGACGCCGTTTGCCTTCAGCACATTGGCGAAGCGGCAGACTTGCTCGTGCAGTTCGTTGTAGGTGATCTTCTTGTCGTAGTAGGGATCGTCGCCTTCCCAGATGATCGCCACCTGGTGCCCGCGTTTCTTCAGGTGCCGGTCGATACAGTTCCACGAGACATTGAGAACGCCGTCCTCATACCATTTGATCGAGACATTGTTGTATTCAAAGCTGGTGTTCTTGATTTTGGCGGGCGCCTTGAACCAGTCGAGCCGCTTCGCCTGTTTGCCCCAGAACTTGGCCGGGTCCTTGACCGATTCCGCGTACATCTTCCTGTAACCAGCATCGTCAACATGGGCCTTTTTCTTCCACGCAGCGGGCACTCCGTAAACTTTCGCCGACATCGCTTGCTTCTCTCAGGAAAATTTTGGCGGGAGCTTTACACCGCCGAGATCACAGATGATCTTCCACTCCTCCGCCGTGACAGGCTGCACCGAAAGCCTGGCATTTTTGACCAGCACCATGTCTTTCAACCGCCGGTCGGCCTTGATCGTATCAAGACCGACCGGCTTTGGCATATCCACCAGCGCCCTGATGTCGACGCACTCCCAGGCATCTTCCTCTGCGGTCGAGTCCTTGTGCGCGAGCTTGGCCACCTCGACGATGCCCACCGCCGCCTTCACGTCGCCCGTGTGGTAGAAGAAGCCCTTGTCGCCGAGCTTCATCGCCTTCATGTGGTTCCGCGCCTGATAGTTGCGCACCCCGCTCCATTCCACGCCGGTCTTTCCCTTGGCCTTCTGCATGTCCCAAGACCAGGCATCGGGCTCCGATTTGAACAACCAATAGGCCATCACATCTCCTCCAACTCGTGCCGCACGGGCCTTGCCAATAGTCTTGCGATTTCTTCTTGCGGGCTCGCGTGTGCATCGACGATGGCGTGGACCGCATCGATAATGGGCGTATCGAGACCGTGGCGGCGCGCCAGTTCGAAAGCGATTTTCACCGTGAAGGCTCCTTCGACCACACCCGCCGACCGCGCGAATGCCTCGGCCACGGTGCGCCCCGTTCCGATGGCGAGCCCGAAAGCATGGTTGCGCGACTGCTTGCTTGAGCAGGTGAGCAAAAGATCGCCCAGCCCGGAAAGCCCGATCAATGTTTCCGGCTTGGCGCCAAGTTTGCGTCCGAAGCGCATCAACTCCGCGAAGCCGCGAGTGGTCAAGGCGGCGCGGGCGCTGTCGCCAAGGCCGCGGCCATCGGCAATGCCGCAGGCGATGGCCAGAACATTTTTCAAAGCACCCCCGATCTCGACACCGCGCACATCGCCGGAATTGTAGATGCGGAACGAGGGTACTGTCAGTGCTTCCGCCCATTCGCCGGCCTCGGCAAGGGAAGCCGCCGCCAGCACCACCGCCGTCGGAAGCCCGCGCATCACATCGGCGGCAAAGCCCGGTCCTGAGAGAACCATGGCTCGCGCATCGGGAACAACTTCGGCCACTACTTCATGCATGAACCGGCCGGTCGATTGCTCAATGCCCTTGGCGCCAATGATAAGCGGCAGGCCCTTGCGCACGGCGGGTTTGATGACCGTCATGACGTCGCGCGCAACCTGTGCCGGAACGGCGATGATGACGGCATCGCAGGCCGAAAGCTGTGCCGGAGCTTGCCCCCGCGACCACATGGAAACCTCGTGTCCAGCCTTTCCCGCCACATGGGCTAGAGCCGAGCCCCAAGCACCCGCACCCGCGATGCCGATGCGGCGCCTCATGCCCTGGCGCCGAGCTTGCCGGTTCCATGCAAGGGCATGGCCGCCTGGTCGAGCGGCCAGCGCGCCCGGGCTTTGGCATCAAGATCGTCCACCAGGCCCAGTGCCAGCCGTTCCGCCCCCGCCCAGGCGATCATCGCCGCATTATCGGTGCAGAGCACGGGCGGCGGCACGATCAGCGAGAAGCCATGGACCCGCGCCTGCGCCTCGAAGACGGCTTTGAGCGCCGCATTCGCCGCCACACCGCCCGCCACTACCAGCGAGGGCGCCGCCACATCGGGATAAAGCTCCCGGAAGAGTTCGATGGCGCGGGCCAGCCGGTCCTGCATGGTCTCCGCCACCGCCACTTGGAAGCTCGCGCACAGGTCGGCTACATCGGTGTCTGCAAGCGGACTTATATCCTGCACGGTCTCGCGCACCGCGGTTTTCAATCCGGAGAACGAGAAATTGCAGTCCTTGCGGCCTTTCAGGGGCCGGGGAAAATCGAACCGCCGTCCATTGCCCTTACGCGCCCGGACCTCGACCTCGGGGCCGCCGGGATAGCCGAGGCCCACCAGCTTCGCCACCTTGTCGAAGGCTTCCCCCAGCGCATCGTCGATGGTGGTGCCGAGGCGGCTGTAGCGTCCCACCCCTTCGACGATCTGAAACTGGGTGTGGCCGCCGGAAATCAGCAAAAGCAGATAGGGAAAAGCACAAGGGCCGATGAGCCGCGAGCTCAAAGCGTGACCTTCCAGATGGTTGATCGCAAGCAGCGGCTTGCCATGGGCGAGTGCTATGGCCTTGGCGGTGGTCAGGCCGACGATGACGCCGCCCAGAAGCCCCGGTCCCGCCGTCGCGGCGATAGCGTCCATGTCGCGGAACTCCAGGTGCGATCCGGCCAGCGCCTGCTTTACCAGCCGGTCGAGCACCGTCACATGGGCGCGCGCCGCGATTTCCGGCACGACACCGCCATAGGGCGCATGATCCTTGATCTGCGAGCGCACCACATTGGAAAGGATCGCCCCCGAACCATCGGCATTGTGGCGGACCACGGCGGCGGCGGTTTCGTCGCACGAGGTCTCGATGCCGAGAATATGTGTCGCCGCCGCGGCCATGGGGATGATGACGTTCCCGCTCAATCGGTCTAAGAGGTGCCCGCTCTAGCATCCGCCGGATATGACTTGCAAATGCCGTTGCTGAAAATTGGAACGCGAGGTTCCCCCCTTGCCCTCGCCCAGGCCCGCGAAGCCCGCGCCCGCCTGATGGCGGCCCATGGCTTTGCCGAGGACGAAATCGCGATTGTCGCCATTACGACGACTGGCGACCGCATCCGCGACCGGCCGCTCACCGAAATCGGCGGCAAAAGCCTGTTCACCAAGGAGATCGAGGAGGCGCTGCTGGCGAAAGATATCGATTTCGCGGTTCACTCCATGAAGGATATGCCGGCGCGCCTGCCGGAGGGACTCGTCATCTCCACGTTTCTACCGCGCGAAGATGCGCGCGAGGCCTTTCTTAGTCCCATCGCCACGACCCTGGCGGAGCTGCCGCAGGGCAGCACTGTCGGTTCGTCATCGGTACGCCGCACCGCGCAGGTTTTGCGGCTCAGGCCGGATATCAAGACGGTTCTATTTCGCGGCAATGTGGAAACAAGATTGCGCAAGCTTGCCGACGGCGCTGCCCATGCGACCTTCCTCGCCGCCGCCGGTCTCAACCGGCTGGGTCTGGCGGACAGAATCGCATCTCTGGTTCCAATGGACGTCATGCTGCCAGCCGTCGCCCAAGGCGCCATCGGCATCGAAATCCGGGAGAACGACGCCGCAACGCGCAGCCTGCTGGCTGCGATCAATCATCGCGATACGGAAATCGCCGTGTCGTGTGAGCGCGCCTTCCTCGCCGCCCTCGACGGCTCCTGCCGCACGCCGCTGGCCGGACACGCGATGCTTCGAAATAGCGTGCTGCGCTTCCGTGGCCATGCCCTCACCCTTGATGGCGTCCATTGTTTTGAGACGATACAGGAGGGTTCGCCCGCCGATGCCGAGCGCATGGGCCGCGAGGCCGGGGAAGAAGTGAAGGCGCGCGGCGGCGCCCTTATCGCCTTCTCATGAACGTCATCGTCACACGTCCCGAGGAAGACGGAACCCCGCTCAAGACCAAACTGGAAGCGATGGGCCACCGTGTCATCCTCATGCCGCTGCTGCGCATCATGCCGCGCCGGCCGGTTTTCATTCGCAAGCTTCCCTATCAGGCCGTTGTAGCCACCAGCGCCAACGGCATCCGGGCTCTCGCCGGGCATCCAGAGCTGAAATCAATCCGCATGCTGACGGTCGGCCCCCAGTCCATGACGGCGGCAAAGGACGCGGGCTTCCTCAGCGTCGAGGCCCATGGCGGCGATCTCCACGGTTTGGTGGCGCATATCAAGAAATCGCTGCGTCCCGCCGCCGGTCCCATTCTCTATCTCTCCGGCAATGAAACGGCGGGCGATCTCGAAGGTCATCTCACCAAGGCGGGCTTCGATTGCTGGCGCGCCATCGTCTATGATGCCGTCCAGGCCAAGGATCCAGGCCCGGCGGAGGCGGCACTTCGTGGACGGACCGCGGATGCCGTTCTGCTCTATTCCCCGCGCAGCGCCCGCATCTGGTGCAAAATCGTGTGGGACGCCGGACTGGCGGAAGAGGCAGCTTCGGCCCACTACTTCTGCCTTTCCAAAAATGTCGCCGCGACACTGCCAAAAACATGGGCCCGCACCGTCGCAAAATCGCCAGACGAAGCAGCAATGCTGGCACTTCTTGAACCGGGCCACGGAACCCGCTAGTCCCAACACATGACGACAGACCCAAAAGACGATGCCGAACCGGCGGTCAAGCCGCAAGTGATCGACCTTGAAGCCGAGGATGTGACGGCTGAACCGGAAGCCTCTGTTTCGGAACAGCCGCAGCCTCCGCCGCCCCGCCGCAAATCCGGCCCAACGTCTCGCTGGATTCTGGGGGCTTTGGTCATGGGCCTCCTGGCCGGCGGCTGGTTTTACCGTGACGTCGCCTCCTCCTATCTTCCAACCAATGAGATGCGGAGCCTGAAAGCCCGTATCGATACCCTCGAAGCAAATGCCAAAACCACCGGCGGTCAGCTCCTCGCGGTTAGTGCTGCCGCCGATCAGGTGCGCGAGTTTGCAACCTCCGTTGAGGCGGCCATCGCGAACGCGGCAAACGCGCAGAGCGGATTGAATACGCGATTGGCCGCCGTGGAAAAATCAATCCAGTCGGTCAAGGCCGATCTCGATGCCCTGCGCGCGGCGGTTGCCTCCGGTGGCACGAGTGGCGGCACGGCTGATTCCGCTGCGCTTGCCGCCATCGGGCAGCGCCTCGATACGCTGGAAAAGGACGTAGCCAGTTTGAAAGCCGGAAGCGGCGGCGAAGGGGACGCCGCCGTTATCAGCGCGCTGCGTCAGGCTCTATCGGATATAAGAGCGAAGATCGCCGCGGGGCTCGCCTATCGCCAAGAACTTGACCGCATCGTCCGCGTCGTTCCCTCCGTTGGCGGCAACGATGAGCTCAACGCCCATGCCGATCATGGCCTGCCCAACGCTGCGGGGCTTGCCGCCGAATTGCGCGCCGACATTCCGACCTTGCCCCCGCCCGACAAGGACCAGGCGTCCACCGGCAGTGGCTATTGGGACGGTTTCTGGAATGCCATCACCTCGATCGTCACCATCCGCGACATTGGCGAGGCTGACTGGCCGGCACTCGCGGAGGAAGCCGCCAAACTCGCCGAGGCGGGCGATCTTCCCCAGGCCATTGCCAGGATAGACGCCGCCGAAGGAACGCTTCCCTCGACCTTAAGCCGCTGGCGCGACAGACTCGCGGCTCGCGTGAAGCTCGAGACAGCGCTTGAGGACATGGCGAAGGCCGTCAATCTGGTGATTGCGGCTAGGGGCGGTGACCAATGATCCGTCTGGTTTGGCGCTTCGCCATTCTCGTGGCCTTGGCCGCGGTTTTCGCATGGCTGGCGGATTATCCCGGCACCGTCACCATCCTGTGGCAGGGCAAGGAGATCATGACATCCGTGGTAGCAGCGGTAGCAATGGCACTTTTCGCCATGGTGCTGGCGCTGTTTCTGTGGAGCCTCCTGCGCAGGCTATGGCGGAGCCCGAGGTCGGTTGGCGACTACTGGCGTTTCCGCAAAAACCGCAAAGGCTATGAGTCACTCTCGCGCGGCATTATCGCGGCCAGTGCCGGCGATGCCGCCGCCGCGGCTAGGCATGCGGCGATTGCCGGCAATGCGCTGGCCGATGAAGCGCTGGTCAATGTCCTCGCGGCACAGGCGGCCCAGCTCAAAGGCGACCGCGCCTCGGTCAAGCGTATCTTCGAGGCGATGACGAAATCAAGCGAGACCGAGGTGCTGGGCCTTCGCGGCCTGTTCAGCGAAGCCCGGCAAGCCGGCGACATCGCAGGCGCCAAGGCCCATGCGGAACGCGCGCTGAAACGCAATCCGCGTCTTGCCTGGGCTTCCACCGCAGTGCTGCAATTGCAGTCGCTGTCGAGGGATTGGGCCGGTGCCGCCGCAACGCTGACCCAGCAGGCCAAATCCGGCCTTCTTGCCCATGGAGATGCCCGCCACAAGCAGGCCGCCATGCTGACCGCCGAGGCATTGGGACTCGAAGACACGGAGCCTGCCAAAGCACTTGATCTCGCCACGCGCGCCCACAAGTTCGATTCTGGTCTCGTTCCCGCCGCCCTTGTGGCGGCGCGCATTCATATTGCCCAAGGTTCGACGCGCAAGGCAGGCCGCATCTTGCGCGATGCCTGGAGCCGTTCGCCCCATCCCGATCTAGCGGAAGTCTATGCCCATCTGAAACCCGGCGATGGGCCGGAAGCCCGGTTCGAGCGGGTGCGCGATCTCGCCGGCGGCCACGCCGGGGAATTGGAAGGTGCCTATGCCCTGGCGCGCGCTGCTGCTGCCGCCCAACGCTGGGACGTCGCCCGCCAGGCACTCGCTCCCTATCTGGCCGATGGGCCGCAAGCCCGCCTCTGTGTTCTCCTGGCCAATATCGAAGAGGCTCAGAGCGACCAGGGCCGGGCTCGCGAATGGCTGGCCCGGGCGGTGACAGCACCGCGCGATCCGATCTGGGTATCCGACGGGGTCGCAAGCCCCTACTGGACGCCGGTCTCGCCCGTATCGGGGGAGATTGTTCCCTGTATGTGGAAAACGCCCTTCGAGATGCCGGAAGAGCATCACCGGATTGTCCCACCCGCCACGCCCATCGCCGAACCGGTGCAGTCCAGGGAAAAGCCAGCGGCGCCACGCACCGTCGAGTCCATAAGACCGCCCGACGACCCGGGCTTGGCCGAAGCATTTTCCGAGCCCCGCGCCGGCACTCGCCGTTCGCTCGCCACGGACGGTTGAAAAAGTGCCTAAAACCGTTTATCGGTCAGCCCGCAATAGAAGGCCGCTTTAGCTCAGTTGGTAGAGCATCGCATTCGTAATGCGAGGGTCAGGTGTTCGAGTCACCTAAGCGGCACCAGCTTTTGTTTCCAAAGCGGCACATGCCCGCAACACCGCGTTAATCATTATTTTTGGGATCGAAACGGTTTGGAAACTTCGCTGCCGCATCATGTGCATATGGCGGGTAAACCCACGCAGGGGATGCGCCAGCCTTGGTCCGGGATTTGGTACAGCGTACCCGGCTTAAAGAAATTACGGGGAGCTTCCAACGAAGCTCCCCGTTTTTTTGCGCGAACCTGCCATGGCAGCGCCCGCAAGGCTGTAGATAATTTTACTCCGCGAGATTTCAAGGCGCTGTCAAGCTGAACGGCAGATGAACGGAACCGGCAGGCGCCGTTCAGCAAGTTTCTGCCATGATTTCTCCTTATGGCTGGGGAGCCTGTCTCTTTGAGGAGGTCATCATGCTTGCGAAGAGTTCCATCGCGGCTGCGGTCATGGCCGCTGCCTTGGCGTTCATGCCGGAGGCTGCTTCGGCCAAGACCAAAATCCATATCGGCATCGGCGGGAATTGGTGCCACTTTCACCCCTACTCGGCCGGATGCCGCTATGGCTACGGCTACTATCCTCGTGGCTACGGCTACTATCATCCCCCCATCGGCTACTATCACGCGCCGTACTATTATCCAACGCCTCGTTATCGCTCGGTTGTTTCCTGCAGCACCGCCCGCCAGATCGTGAGAAATCACGGCTTCAACAACGTTCGCGCCCGCGATTGCAGCGGCAGGACCTATTCCTTCATTGCCCGGAAAAGCGGAAAATCCTGGCTGGTCAGTGTGAATGCGCGAAACAGCAGAATTACCGGTGTGCAACGTTTATAGGCCGGCCAGCCCCAAGCTGCCGCATTGCAAGATGCGGCAGCAGCAGGACGGGCTGGGGATAACACTCTGGAGGAACCTCATGATCCATCGCGCGTTGATTGCTGCCTTGGCCGCCGGGCTTGGCGCCGGCTTCCTCGCCGGCGAAGCCGAGGCGGGGAAGCGTAGATTCCACATCTGGAATGGTTACGAGGGCTACTATCTGGGCCCGCGATACATTCCGCCACCGCGCTATTACCGGTATTTCGAAGACATTTCGCCGGAAGAATATGAGGAGCTTTATGGCGATGACTTCGACGATGCCTACTACGACCCCAACTATGAGCCGCCCGTACGCAAGCTAAAACCCGCCAAGAAGAAAGCCGCCACGGCCCCGAAGACCAAGACGGTAACGCCGGTAAAGACAGCAACGCAATCTTCCGCCAAACAGCCGAAGTCCGAATCGAAGGCCGCTTTGTCCTGCGACAAGGCGGGCAGCATTATCGGCGGCTATGGCTTCAGCAACATCAAAGCCTCGGACTGCAACGGTCAGGTCTATGCCTTCGATGCGGCGCGCGACGGCAAGTCCTACGCCATCAAGTTGAACGCGCTAAGCGGTGAACTGACCGAAGTGCGAAAAGTCCGCTAGAGCATGTTCCGCCAAAGTGTACACACTTTGGCGATAAGAACATGCTCCAACCGATTGAGCTGGCGCATTTTCTTGTCCGGAAAGTGGATTCCA
>JBOHKD010000027.1:0-10863 GCA_050728895.1 Aestuariivirga sp. | reverse complement strand
GCTCAAGGCTTCGGGCTACAAGGTTGCCGCCACCTACGCCGGCAATGACGATGCGGCAAATGCATTCAAGGCAGAAACCGGAATTCCGGTTTACAAATGGGATGTTTCGAACACCGAGGCGTGCGCGGCCGGCCTGAAACAGGTCGAAGCCGATCTCGGCCCCATCGAAATTCTGGTGAACAATGCCGGCATTACGCGCGACAGCGCATTTCACCGCATGACGGCGGAGCAATGGCACGCCGTCATCAACACCAATCTCAATTCGCTATTCAACATGACACGGCCGGTGATCGAAGGCATGCGGGCGCGGAAATTCGGGCGCATCATCAACATTTCCTCCATCAATGGCCAAAAAGGCCAGTTCGGCCAGACCAACTATTCGGCGGCAAAGGCGGGCGATCTCGGCTTTACCAAGGCACTCGCCCAGGAAAGCGCCAAGCTCGGCATCACGGTCAATGCCATCTGCCCGGGCTATATCGCCACGGAAATGGTCATGGCCGTATCCCAGGAAGTGCGCGAGAAAAGTATTATTCCACAAATTGCCGTGGGCCGCCTTGGCGAGCCCGAGGAGGTCGCGCGCTGCGTTGTCTTCCTGGCCAGCGACGATGCGGGTTTCATTACCGGCTCGACACTCTCCGCCAACGGCGGCCAATACATGGTATAGCGACGCGAACGCCATGGAACTCAAGGCGGACAGGCTGCGATGCGATCGCGGCGGGCGAACCGTCTTCCGCGATTGCAGCTTCACCCTGAAGGCAGGCGAGCTGATGCAGCTTGGCGGTCCCAACGGGTCGGGCAAAACGTCATTATTGCGGCTGATCGCGGGACTGGGCGAGCCCGCCTCCGGTGCTCTCAGCCTCGACGGTGGCCACGCCGAGCTTACCATCGGCCAGCAGGCCCATCTGATCGGCCATGAGGACGCGGTCAAGACAGCGCTCACGGTAGCCGAGAATCTCTCCTTCTGGGCCCGTTTTCTCGGCGGCAGCGATGCCGGGACGGCACTTGCCGCCATGGGTCTCGAAGGCCTGGCGCGGGACCCCGCAGGATTGCTTTCGGCGGGACAGAAACGGCGGCTGGCACTGGCAAGGCTCCTGGTGGTGCCGCGCGTCCTGTGGCTGCTCGACGAACCGGGCGTGGGGTTGGACCAAGCCGCCCAAGAGAAGTTTTCCAAGGTGATGGCGGCGCATCTAGGCCAGGGCGGCTTGATCATTGCCGCTACCCATGTGGCGCTGGGACTTGCGCCGCAAGTCCGCTTCGATCTCGGAGGCTCACGCCCATGAGCCTCATCTGGGCGCTCATCCGCCGCGATTTTATCCTCAGCCTCCGGCAGGGCGGCGGGGCTGGAACGGGGTTGGGATTTTTTCTTGCCGTCATCGTGCTCCTGCCCATCGGTCTTGGTCCCGATCAAGCATTGCTACAGCGCATGGCGCCGGGCGCCCTGTGGATAGCACTCCTGCTTTCGGTGCTGGTATCGGCCGAGCGCATCTTCCAGCACGATTTCGAAGACGGCTCCCTCGACATCATGGCGATGGGGCCGGTGAGCTTTGAACTCGTGGCGCTGGCCAAGGCGCTCGCCCATTGGCTGTCGAGCAGCCTGCCGCTTGCCGTGGCAGCTCCGCTGCTAGGCTTTCTCCTCAATCTCGATCCGCGAGCCATCCTGCCGCTGGCATTCGCCATGGCGGCGGGCTCCATCGCGCTCTCACTGCTCGCCTCTATCGGTGCCGCGGTTACAGTGGGCTTGCGGCGCGGCGGCTTGCTGGTATCGCTTCTGGTGCTGCCGCTTTATGTGCCGGTGCTGATCTTTGGCGTTGCGGCTTCCCAACCGGCGGCCCCCGGCCCCGATATTGCCACACCGTCGTTGCTGATACTGGTGGCACTGGCGCTTGCAAGTCTGGTGCTTTCACCCTTGGCCTCGGCTGCGGCGCTTCGGTCCTATTTGAGATGAGAAAGGTGGACTAGAAAACACTCATGCAATATCTCGCCAACCCTGCGCGTTTCCTGCGCCTTGCCAATGCAGTCCTCGGCTATGTCTGGGCGGCGGCAGCCTGTCTCTTTGCCATCGGCCTCTATGGCGCGCTGGTTGCCGCGCCTCCCGATTATCAGCAGGGCGAAACCGTGCGCATCATGTATGTGCATGTGCCGGCGGCCTGGATGGCGCTTCTGGTCTATACGGTGATGGCGCTGGCCAGTGCTGTTGCAATCATCTTCCGTCACCCGCTGGCAGATGCCGCGGCCAAGACCGCCGCTCCCATAGGTGCTGTGTTCTGCTTTCTCGCCCTTGCCACGGGATCCTTGTGGGGCAAACCCATGTGGGGTGCCTGGTGGGTGTGGGATGCACGGCTTACATCGATGTTCATATTGTTCCTGTTTTATCTGGGCTACATGGCCGTGTGGCAGGCGATCGACGAGCCGCATCGCGCCGCTCTTGTGGCGCGCGTCGTGGCGCTGGTGGGTTTCATCAACATTCCCGTCGTCAAGTTTTCCGTGAACTGGTGGAACTCCCTCCACCAGCCCGCCAGCGTGTTCCGCATGGACGGCCCCGCCATCTACTTCTCGATGTTGTGGCCGCTCCTCGTCATGGGGCTTGCCTACATCTTCCTGTTCTTCGCGCTGCACCTTGTGGCACTAAGGAGCGAGATCGCCCAGCGCAAGATGCGGCAGATGCGCATCGCTGAAATCGGGGAACGCTGATGGACCTTACCGCCGCCAACGCGGGCTTCGTCATTGGCGCCTACGGGCTGTCGATCATCGTGCTGGGGGGGCTGGCCGCCTACATTCTTGTGCGGGATCGTGTTTCGCGCGCGGAAGCGGAGCACCGCAAGGAGCCATGAGCGAGACTGCGCCGCGGCAGGGGAGAATGTGGCTTGTCCTGCTGCCTATCATCGTTTTTGCCGCACTTGCAGCGCTATTTTGGCGGGGTCTCTCCGGCAACCCGTCGGAGATTCCGTCAGCACTGATTGGCAAGCCGGTTCCCGAAGTGACACTTCCCGCCATTGCCGGCCTGGACGTTCCCGCCTTTGGCACGGCGGACCTCAAGGCCGGCTCCGTCAGCGTCGTCAATGTCTGGGCCTCCTGGTGCGGCCCCTGCCGCGGCGAGCATCCGCTCTTGCAGGAACTTTCGAAACGCACCGACATCCGCCTCTTCGGCATCGACTACAAGGACGATCCGGAGAATGCACGCCGTTTCCTCGGCACGCTCGGCCAGCCCTATGCGGCAATCGTCTCGGACGTTGAAGGCCGCGCCGCCGTCGATTGGGGCGTCTATGGCGTGCCGGAAACCTTCATCGTCGATGGCGATGGGGTAATTCGCTACAAGTGGATCGGGCCGCTTACGCCGCAAGGGCTTGCAAACACGATAGCCACGGAAATCGAAAAAGCAAAAACACCGCTGAACTGACGGCAGATCAGGCGCGCTTGCGGGTCTTGATCTTGCTGGCGAACTTGGCGGGTTCCTTTTCCTCGATCTTGTCCATCTCGACCGCGAGGAGGGCGAGATCGTCGAGGAAACTCTTGCGGTCGGCACCCGGCACCAGCGCCAGCAACCGGCGGTCGACCTCGTCGGCGCCGGGTTGCGCCGTCCTCAACATCTTCTTGCCTATGGTGGTGATGCGGATGGCATTGGTGCGGCCATCGTCCTTGGTGCGGCGGCGCTGCAAATACCCTTGCGCGAGAAGCCTGGCCACCAGATCGGCAAGCGTCGAGCGGTCGATGCCGGTTACCTTCACAAGATCGGTCTGGCTTTTGCCGTCATTGCTGTCGACGGCGAACAAGACGGTGAACTGGCGGTGCGTTAGACCAGACTTGCCGACGGCATCCATATACAGGTGATTGGAATATTGTGCCGCCCGCTTCAGCAAATGCGAAGGAGAGCGCGTGAACTGTTTCACGTCCTTGTTTACCGCCATCTACCCCATCTCCTGCCACATGAAGCGTACGCGCTGCTCATGTCCGGTTCAATGCCCCTGCTCCGCTGTTGCCGTGTCCCGGTTTTTCCGGCGGTATGGTTTTGTAGCCGGGCCAGCCGGAGCCGCGTTGTCCTAGCGGCCCGGATTTGCCCCGGCAAGCGAAAAGACGAACGCGACCCGCACAAACCGGGGTTGCACTGCAAAAACAGCATCAGTTAAAATCATCAGGACACGGAATGCAATACTTGACAAGACCCGCCTGACGGTTTTTTGCGAACTGGAGACGGCGCTAGGATTTGTCCTCGATCGCGTGCCGGGCCATGAACGGAGCATTGGCCAGAGCAAAAACCAGCGTTATGGGAAGCAGGCCGAAGACCTTGAAGTTCACCCACATATCGGTGGACACGCTGCGCCACACCACTTCGTTAAGCCCGGCCAGAAGGAAGAAGAAGATACCCCAGCGGATCGTGAGCGTTCGCCAAGCCGTTTCGGTGAGTTTCATGGCCTCGCCCATGACCACCTTCAGGTAGTTGCGGCCGAAGGCTGCGCCACCGAGCAGGATGGTGCCGAACAGGGCATTGATGAGCGTTACCTTGACCTTGATGAAGAGATCGCTTTGCAAGTAGAGCGTCAGTGCCCCGAATATCGCCACGAAGACGGCGCTGATCAACGGCACCATGGCAAGCTTGCGGGTGAGCGTCCATGAGACGGCGAGTGCGATGGCGGTCGCCACCATGAAGATGCCGGTGCCCCAGAAGATGCCGGCTTGCCAGTTGCCGATGAAGAAGGCCATGAGCGGTCCCATCTCCACCAGAACTTTCACGCCCGGTTTCATCTATCTGTCCTCCAGGCCGGCTATGGCGCGGGCAAAGGCCTCCGCCTCGAAGGGCTGCAAGTCGTCGATCCGCTCGCCCACGCCAATGGCATGGACCGGCAATTTGAATTTTTCCGCAATGGCCACGAGAATGCCTCCGCGCGCCGTGCCGTCGAGCTTGGTCATGATCAGGCCGGTGACGCCCGCCACCTTGGTGAAAACTTCGGCTTGGGCAACGGCATTCTGCCCCGTGGTGGCATCGAGCACCAGCAGCACCGCATGGGGGGCACTCGCATCCTGCTTCTTGACGACGCGCACCACCTTGTCGAGCTCGTCCATGAGATAGGCCTTGTTTTGCAAGCGGCCCGCCGTGTCAATGAACAGAATGTCGGTGCCATCCTCGCAAGCCTGCTTCATGGCATCGAAGGCAAGCCCGGAGGAATCGGAGCCGGTGGGCCGGGAAACGGTCGTGGCGCCGATGCGCTGGCCCCAGATGGCGAGCTGTTCGATTGCGGCGGCACGAAAGGTGTCGCAAGCGGCGAACATCACCTTGAAACCTTCGCTTTTTGCAATGGCGCCGAGCTTGCCAATGGTCGTGGTCTTGCCAGAGCCGTTGACACCGACAACAAGAATGACGAAGGGCTTCTCGGTTCCGAAATTGAAGGGTACCTCCACGGGCTTCAGAACCTTCGCCACTTCCTCGGCAAGAATGCGTTTTACCTCTTCGGGCTCGATCTCCTTGTCGTAGCGGCCCGCCGACACGGCCTTGACAATGCGTTCGGCCATGACCAGCCCAAGGTCGGCCTGGATCAGAACGTCCTCAAGTTCGCCAAGAGTTTCGGAATCGAGCTTGCGCTTGGTGAAAATGGTGGCGATCGAGCCGGTAATCGTCTTCGATGACTTTGAGAGACCCGCCTTGAGCCGCGAAAGCCAGCCCTTGCGCTCCATGGGCGCGGGCTCGGGCCTGAATTCTCCCTCCCCCTTGTGGGGAGGGATTAAGGGTGGGGGCCGCTCCGGCTCCACCACCAGACCCCCACCCGAAGTTTGCGCTGCAAACTTCGACCTCCCCACAGGGGGGAGGTCGGAATCGGGGTAGGATTTTGTCTTGGGCTTGGACTCCGGTTTTGCTTTGGGCCTCGGCTTTGGTTGAATCTTCGCCTTGGCCTTCGGTTCCGGTTTTGCCTTGGGCTTCTGCTCCGGTTTCTTTGGCTTGACCTTGGCGCTTGCGGGCTCGACGGGCTTCGGAGTTTCGATGATGACCGGTGCCGGTGCCGGAAGCACCTTCGCTTCTTCAGTTGCAGGTGCTTCGTCTTCCTTCTTTCCGGTAATGCGGTTGAAAAGTTTCCTGAAGAAACCGCTCATGCGGCGAGCCTCGCCTCGAGATGGTTCTCGCCACGGCCAATGACGCGAGCTTGCACGATGGCGCCGGGTGTCATCTCCTGCACGAATTTGACGGAGGCGAAATGCTCGGTGCGGCCCGACCTGCCGGTTTCGACGAGCACCCGGCGGGTGGCGCCGATTTCGCCCGCGAGAAAAGCCTCAAGACGTTCCTGGCCTTTCAGGCGCAGGACCCTGGCGCGTTCCTTGATCACGGTCTTGTCAAGCTGCGGCATGCGCGCGGCGGGCGTTTCGGGGCGGGGCGAAAATGGAAAGACATGCAGATAGGTGAGGCCGCAATCATCGACGATTTTCAGCGAGTTCTCGAACATCCGATCGGTTTCCGTCGGAAAGCCCGCGATGATGTCGGCGCCAAAGACAATATCGGGCCTCCGGGCGCGAAGCTCGGCGCAGAAGGTAATCGAATCTTCGCGCGCGTGGCGGCGCTTCATGCGTTTCAGAATCATGTTGTCGCCCGATTGCAGCGACAGGTGGATGTGCGGCATCAGCCGCTCCTCGCCCGCAATCAAGTCCAGCAATTCGGCATCGACCTCGATTGAATCAATCGACGAAATACGCAGGCGCTTGAGATCAGGAACGAGTTTCAAAATCCGCGCCACCAGGCTACCGAGCCTTGGTGTCGATGGCAGGTCCGCTCCCCACGAGGTGATGTCGACGCCCGACAGCACAATCTCGGAATAGCCATTGGCCACAAGACGGCGCACCTGTTCGACCACATCTTCCGTCGGCACCGAGCGGGAATTGCCGCGGCCGAAAGGAATAATACAGAAAGTGCAGCGATGGTCGCAGCCGTTCTGCACCTGCACGAAGGCGCGGGTGCGCTCGGTCAGGCCATCGATCATGTGAGGTGAGGCCTTGCGCGCCGCCATGATGTCGCTGACGCGCACGCGCCCGCTCGCTTGCGGAGTCCAGCTCTGGCCTTGCATCTTTTCTTCATTGCCGAGAACGAGATCAACTTCCTTCATTTCAGCGAACATGGCGGGATCGGTCTGCGCCGCACAGCCCGTGACGATGATGCGGGCTTGCGGCTGCTCATGGCGCGCACGCCTGATTGCCTGCCGGGCTTGGCGGGTGGCTTCCGCCGTGACCGCGCAGGTGTTGAAGATGATGGCGTTGGCAAGTCCTGCCCTTTCGGCGTGGCCGCGCATCACCTCGGACTCATAGCTGTTGAGGCGGCATCCGAATGTCACGATTTCGGTGGCGGCCATCGCTCACACGACAAGATGCGGGGGCAGGTCGCCCTCGAAGTCGTAGGCCACGGGGCCGGTCATCAGGATATGGCCGTCGCTTTCGCGGCGTTCCATGGCGAGATCGCCTCCGGGCAGGCTCACCCGGCATTTGGCATCGACGGCCTTGATGCGAAAGCCCGCCGCCATCGCGGCGCAGGCCGCCGTGCCACAGGCCGGGGTTAGTCCGGCGCCGCGCTCCCACACTCTGAGCGTCATGTGATCGCGGGCGTGAACCTTGGCCAGCGAAATGTTGGCGCGCTCGGGGAACATCGGATGATATTCGAGCATCGGCCCCGCCTTGGCCAGATCGACCACATCCAAATCCTTCACCCAGAAGATGCAATGGGGATTGCCGACATTGACCACCGACGGCGAATGGATCAGCGGCGCGTCGATAGGCCCCAATTGCAGTTCGATATGGCGGGTGTCGGCAAAGGGCTCGGACAGGGGAATGTCTTTCCAGTCGAAGCGGGGGGCGCCATTATCGACGGTGACAAGCTTTTCTCCCGCCTTCTCCGCCACGAGAAACCCGCCCAAAGTGTCGATGGTGGCGCTAGAGCTCTTCTTTTCCGCAAACAGGAGATCGGCGACGCAGCGCGAGGCATTGCCGCAGCTTTCGACCTCGAAGCCTTCGTTGTTCCAGATGCGCATGCGCACATCGGCCGTCTTCGAGGGCTCCAGCAAGATCAACTGATCGCAGCCGATGCCGGTCCTGCGGTCGGCGATGGCGCGGGCCCTGGCCTCGTTAAGGGGGATGGCGCACCGGCGCGCATCGAGCACGACAAAGTCATTGCCGAGCCCGTTCATCTTGCGGAAATGGATGGCTGAGGCCTCTGCCATGTCGGGTTTATATGGGGAAACCGGCGAAAAAAGCTAGCCCGCGCGGATAAAGTCATGGGACTGTGGTCCATGGACACCGCGACCTCGCGCTCTCGCATCAACCCATGGATCGTCGTTTGGCTGTGCTTTGAAACCCATTTCCTGCCCTATGTCGCCTTCTGCGGCTCGGATCCATAGCGGATTCCCGCATGTACCGTGATGTGGAATGGACAGGACGGGCGAGGGCATGTTCTTCTGGGCGCATGAAGAAGCGCCGCCCGTGACCACAAAATCCCGCATCAATCCCTGGATCGTCGTGTGGCTGTGCTTTACCACACTCGCCATCGTCATGTCGGCCCGTCAGTCGGTCTCGATCATGACCGACGAATGGGTGCGCACCCTCGGCTGGTCCAAAACCTTCATTGGATCGGGCCAGGCGGTGGCGCTGGTGGTCATTGCAATCGTTGCCCCCATCACCGGAAACCTGGCCGACCGCCATGGCGTGCGCGCCCTTTTGGCTGGCGGGCTTGTGGCCATTGCGGTGGGATTGTCAATTTTTGCCGCCTATCCCGCGGCCGCCTTCTACATCATCGGTTATAGTTTGGTCGGCGGCGTAGGCTTTGCCTCGGCCAGCTATCACCTGATATCGACGGCCGTGGCGCGGGCATTCACGGAAAGGCAAGGGCTGGCCATCGGAATTGCCAATGCGGGCGGCACGGCAGGGCAATTCATCACCGTGCCTCTGCTGACCGTGGGACTGGCCTATTTCTCCTGGCGCTGGAGCATTGCCGCCGCTGCCATTGCCTGTCTGGCCATGGCCGCAAGCATTTGGGTCATCATGAAACCGGCCCAAAGGGAATTAGCTCATAAAACAGAAACCATCTTACAAGAGCAACTGTGGGACCGTCTCAAATTTCTTCTCACCAATCCCACCTTCCATATTCTCTATTGGAGCTTCTTCATCTGCGGCATCACCACGACGGGTGCCATTGAAACCCATTTCCTGCCCTATGCCGCCTTCTGCGGCTTCCCGCCGGTGCCGGCGTCCGGCATTTATGGCCTCACCATGGCAATCAATTTCGGCGGCATGATGCTGTCGGGCTATCTCACCGACCGGGTGAACCGCCCGTTGCTGCTCGGCTCCATCTATCTGGTGCGCGCGCTCTCTTTCATCGTGCTGATGTATGTGGGCACCAGCTACGAAATGATGATCCTGTTCGCGGTGATCTTCGGCATCTTCGATTATTCCACCGTGCCGCCGACGGCGAGCCTGGTCGCCTCGCATCTGGGCTTGAAGATCATGGGACTTGCCATGGGCCTCATTTCCGGCGGCCACGCGCTGGGCGGAGCACTCGGCGCATTCCTCGGAGGCTTTCTCTTCGATCTTTTCGCGCGCTACACGGAGATGTGGTGGTTCGCCTTCGGCACGGCGATCCTGGCGGGGCTGATGGTGTTCCTGCTGCGGGAAAACCGGACGGCGCGGGGGCTGGCGCCTGCCGCCGCCCACCAGATAAGCATTGTCTAGACCCAACATCGACGAGTGGTAATGCCCGTCACTCGTTTTCGAATCCGGCGAGTTGCAAATCGTAGGTGGCGTCGTCGATGACGGTTGGCCCGTGCCAGCCGCCACTGGCGGTAATGACCTGGGAAAAGATTTCCTTGCGGGCAGCGGTGGCATCTGTTTCGGCGCTGGCGATCTGGCTTCTCGCCAGTTCTGTTATGCTGCCGGAGCCCGGCTGGGGTGTCATCCACAGGGCAAAATCCTTTCCGTCGGGACGGATATCGAAAGCGCCGTGCCCGTGGGTCAAAACCGCGATTGCCGCCGCTTCGGCGGATAAATGGCGGGCGATCACCGTGCCGTCGGTGTCAAAGACGGTATAGGTCATAGCCTTGAGTGTAGACGCGTGACACAATCTTGCCAAGGTTATCGACAGCGCTGATGGCATGAACGAAATGGTGCACGGCCAGGACTTCGGCACGGAAGGCATTGCTCCCCACCGCGGACCCTATAACGACGTGTTGCGGCTGCATCCCGGTTTAATCGTGCCCGAGGTTTCGGAGCGCCTCGCGATCCGGGTCGCGAACTTGAGTTTTATGTTTCAGCAAGCGGGTTGCGGGTCTTGAGCGCGGTGAAACGGGAGAAGTCGCGGTCAGCGGTCCACAGTTCAGTTACGTCATGCTCGATGCAGAGAGCGGCCACGCGAGCATCATGAATCTGCGGGCCGGCGAGACGGGCCTGCAAGGCCAGCCGCTTGAGGCAATCCCAATAGGTGCCTGCCTCGCACAAAAGAACCACGCGCGGGGACTCCAGCCAGGCGTCGATTTGGGCCAGGGCGAGCATGAGAGGGGTTGGCGGCTTGTAAATACGGGGATGGGTCACGATGGATATGAATTCGTGCAGGCAGGGCCATGGAATGGCCCAGGCGGCCATCCCTTCCGCCAGTTCCCGCAACCGCGCGGACGCTTCCGTATGCCATGCCCCATCCTCCCGATGGGCATAGACGAGAATGTTGGTGTCGACGGCGATCAACCGCCGCGGCCTTCATAGGCCAAATCCCTGAATCGCTCCCAAGGCGCATCTTCCATCGCCGGAACAAGGCCCTCTCCCTTGAACGAGGCTTTGCGGAGTCGGAATTTCCCCCGCGCCTTGCGTTCCTTCAGCACCTGGCGAAGCCCTTCTTGCACCAGCGCCTTGAGA
>JBOHKD010000026.1:0-10947 GCA_050728895.1 Aestuariivirga sp. | reverse complement strand
GCATAGGTCGAAGCAAAGGTGTTGAAGTTCACCAGATAGATCGAGAAAACACCCGACAAGGCGATCCACACGGCTACCGTCAGCAAAACGCCCGGCAGCAATTCAAGGATGCGGAGCCGCTTGGCCGGCAGGAGGCGATGGCAAAGCAGCAGGCCCGCGGTCAGCAGCACAATTGCCGTGGGATAGCGCAACTGCTCAAGGCCCGCGAAATTCTGGCGTAAGCCCGGCGCCTGGGCGCCGATAGCAGCGAGCACTACGGGCGCAAAGACGATCAGGATGGAAAAGACGAGCAGCACCGCCGCCGTTCCGATGACGAACACAATGCTCTGGCCATAGAGCCAGAGCATGTTGCGGTGTTCCCGGAGATCATAGGCGCGGTTGAGCCCGACACGCACGCTGTCCACACCGCCCATGGCGCTCCAGATGGTGAGCGCCGCCGACAAGCTCAGCAAACCTGAGCGCGGTACGGTGAGGATCGAGCGGATTTCGGAGGCGAGTGGACGCACCAATTGTTCGGGTGCGACACTCAACAGATAAGTGACGATGGCTTCCGCCAGCTTCTCGCTGCCGAGAAAACCGCCAAGCGCCGTCAGGAAAATCAGAAAGGGAAAGGCCGAGAACAAGGTGCGAAAAGCGATATTGCCGGCCAGCGAAATGGCCTCGTCGGCGAACAGGCGCTGAAAAGCTTCCAGCGTCATCGCCCATATGGTTGGCCGCTCATCCACGCTGGCGTCAAGCCATGGTCTTGCCCTGCCGGATGCGGGCAAGCGCCTGCCTTGCCTTGCCGCGATGAGCCTCGGTCATGTGGGTGCGGATCATGTTGATGGCGGTGAACAGCACGGCCATGTCATCGGTGAAGCCGAGGCCAAGAATGAAATCCGGCACGACATCGAAGGGCAAGATGAAATAGGCAAGTGCCGCCAGCAGGATGCCCTTGGCCTTGCGCGGTGTTTCGGGATCGAAAGCGCAATAATAGGCGGCCACCACCTCTTCGGCGAAGGGAAGGCTCGCGAGTGAGCGCGCCAGCTTGGGCCAGAACCCTTGTTTCACCCTCTCTTCCTGGCGAGTTACAATCACGGGGAGATTTCTTTCGCCTGAATAATCGCGTTCAGAAATGGGAGCCATGCCGCGTCCTTTCAAGATGCCTGCATGTACCACAACCCCGCCATCATGACGATGATGGCAATGAATTGCAGGATGACGCGCCAGCGCATCAGCGTTTGCGAGCGATTGGCCGAGCCGCCGCGCAGCATGTTCCACAGGCCGAGCAGCAGCACAACGAGTACGGCGCCAACGGCTAAGGATATGAGATAATCGAAAGGGTTCATTGATCGGAAACCTTGTTGAGAAAATAGTCGAGAAGGCGCTGCGGCAGCAACCGCCGGGCGGCGGCCATAAGGCTCGTCGGTTTGGTCACAAAATAGTGGGCGCGGGGCCGCTCGCTTTCAACGGCATGGATCAGTTTTTCCAATACCGCCTCGGGACCGAGCCGGAAGCGGTTGGCGCGGCCCTGGGCAAGCCTGGCGCGTTGCCGGGCGTAAGCGTCCCGGTAGTGTGAATTCATCTGGTCGATGTTGCGGTTAAAGGCTTCAAGCGCATGTTCGGTGAAGCGGCTGGCAATGGGGCCGGGTTCGATCAGCGAGACATGTATGCCGCTGCCGCGCAATTCCAGCCGCAGTGTATCGGCCAGCGCCTCGATAGCAAATTTCGAGGCGTTGTAGGCGCCCCGCCATTTTAGCGCCACTAGCCCTAAGAGCGATGAGCAATGAACAATACGGCCCCGGCCATGGCTGCGCATCAGCGGCAGGCAGGCCGCCGTCAATTGATGCCAGCCGAAGACATTGGCGGCGAACTGCGCCTCGAGCACGTCACGGCGCACATCCTCCACCGCTCCGGGCTGGCCGTAGGCGCCGTTATTGAAAAGTGCGTCGAGTTTTCCACCGGTGCGTTTTGAAACTTCCACGGCACAGGCCGAGACGGACGCGGCATCGGTGTAATCGAGATAGAATGCCTCGATCCCTTCGGCTTCCAGCCGTTGCAAATCTTGCGGTTTGCGCGCGGTTGCGAAAACCCGCCAGCCTCGCGCTTTCATGCCTTTGGCGCAGGCATAGCCGATGCCGGACGAGCAGCCGGTGATGAGAATTGTTCTCGCGCTCAATTGCCACCTTCGAGCAGGCGCCGCGCGATCACTTGCGCCTGGATTTCAGCGGCGCCTTCGAAGATGTTGAGAATGCGCGCATCGCACAGCACGCGGCTGATCTGGTATTCCAGCGCAAAGCCATTGCCGCCGTGAATTTGTAGCGAATTGTCGGCCGCGGCCCAGGCAACGCGGGCACCCAGCAGCTTTGCCATGCCGGCTTCGAGATCGCAGCGGCGTCCGGCGTCTTTCTCGCGCGCGGCGTGGAAGGTGAGCTGGCGCGCCGCCATGATTTCCGCCGCCATCATGGCGAGTTTATCGGCGATGCGCGGGAAACCGACGATGGTTTTGCCGAACTGAGTGCGGTCCATCGCATATTTGAGTCCAAGATCGAGCGCGTTCTGGGCCACGCCGACAGCGCGCGCCGCCGTCTGAATGCGGGCCGACTCGAAGGTTTGCATCAGTTGCTTGAAGCCCTGGCCTTCGATACCGCCCAGCAGGTTGTCCGCCTTCACCTCGAAATCCTCAAAGCGGATTTCATATTCCTTCATGCCGCGGTAGCCCAAGACCTCGATCTCGGAACCCGACATGCCCTTTGCGGGGAATGGATCGGCATCGGAGCCGCGTGGCTTCTCCGCCAGAAACATGGAGAGGCCGCGATAGCCGGCCTCGCTGGAGTTGGTGCGGGCGAGCAGCGTCATCACGTCGGCGCGCACCGGATGAGTGATCCAGGTTTTGTTGCCGGTCACTTTGTAAACGCCGCCATCGCGCACCGCGCGGGTGGCAAGCGAGCCCAGATCCGAGCCGGTATTCGGTTCGGTGAAGACGGCGGTGGGCAAGATTTCGCCCGATGCAATCTTCGGCAACCATTGGCGCTTTTGTTCTTCCGTTCCACCGCAGAGGATGAGTTCGCAGGCGATCTCGGCGCGGGTTCCGAGCGAACCCACGGCAATCCAGCCCCGCGACAGTTCTTCGGAGACGACGCACATGGATTCCTTGGACAGCCCCAGGCCGCCGAATTCCTCCGGCAAGGTCAGCGCGAAGACACCGAGATCGGCCAGCTCCTGAATAATCTCCATCGGCACATAGGCGTTCGCCAAATGCCAGCCATGGGCGTGTGGCGCCACCTTTTCGGCCACGAAGCGGGCCATCGTCTCACGCATTTCCGATAGCGTTGCGTCAAGCCCATGGTCGCCGAACCGGCTCTCTGTCATCATGCTTACAAGGCGGGCACGGGCCTCGGCACTGTTGCCGGAAACAAACAGCGGGTTGGCGGCGAGGCGGGCCATATCGGCCGCTGTCAACCCTAGGTCGGCGGGCCTTGCCCATTCGCCCTGGTTCATGGGAATGCCGCCGGCGATCTGGTTCAAATATTCGCCCGCCGCAATCTGCGCGGTAAGTTGCTCCATCTCGCCGAAGCGTTCCTCACGCGCCAGCCTTTCGGTATAGCGGGAAAGTTCGCGAATCGCCGCGACATAGGTTGCGAGCCAAGAAAGCCCGTGCGCGCCGTGCTGTTCGCGGTCCAGAGCCTCGGCTGAAACTTTTGTTCCGGACATGACACGCGCGGCAAGTTTCGATTTTGCCTTGGCGAAAACCTTCCCGGCCTCGCTTGCTGCCTCGCTCAGGCATTCCGCAAGGCTAGGCCCGGTTCCGTGTGCCGGTTCCAAATTCATGCCGGGAAACGGCTTATAGCAAGTCATTTTGCACCGCAATGAGCCTACGGAGGGTCCGCCCCATTTGTGTCGAAATCGGCAAGCAATCGGGGATAGATGGATTTTTCCCACGTGCGGAGATAAGGTCGAGCGCATGTTGCAGCTAAGGCTCGCAGGGGTTCTGGGACTCCTATTATTGACATCGTGTACCTGCGGCAGGGCCAATGCCCAGTCGGCGGAACCCACTCTCTTGGGCCGATTCAACGACTGGGCGGCCTATACCTACAAGGCACCCGACACCAAGGTCTGCTACATTTCCTCCCGTCCCAAGGCTATGGAACCCAAAACCGCCAAGCGCGATCCCGCCTTCCTTCTCGTCACCCACATGCCGGGGCGCAAGGTCAGGGGCGAGGTCATGACGATAATCGGCTACGCCTTCAAGAAAGACTCAACCGTCGAGTTGAAGGTCGATGACGCGGCCTTCGAGCTTTTCAGCAATGCCGACGGTGCATGGGCCGACACAACCGCGACAGAGAAAAAGATCGTGGACGCGATGAGGAACGGCAAGGCGCTGTTGTTGAAGGGCACTTCGTGGCGAGGCACCGAGACGCTCGACACCTATTCGCTGGAAGGCGTTTCGGCGGCGCTGGCCAAAATCGACGAGGCCTGCAAGTAGCGGAAACCCGTTGCTTCGTGCTAGGCACGCGCCATGAATGTCATTCCCGCTTATCTGCCCAACGATCCGCGCCCCTCGCTTGTGGGGCTGACGCGCGAGGCGCTCGCCGATGCCTTGGCGGCGGCGGCCGTTCCGGCAAAGCAGCGGCGCATGCGCATGCGGCAAATCTGGCACTGGATATACCATCGCGGCGCGCAAAGCTTTGCCGAGATGACCGACATTTCCAAAGAGCTGCGCGTCAGGCTCGATGAATGCTTTCTCATCGGCCGCCCCGATGTCGTCACCGAGCAAGTATCGAGTGACGGCACACGCAAGTGGCTTATCCGCTTTGCGCCGGATGCGCGGGGGCAGCGCCATGAAGTCGAGATGGTATATATCCCGGAAGAGGATCGCGGCACCTTGTGCATTTCGAGCCAGGTGGGGTGCACACTCACTTGCAGCTTCTGCCACACCGGCACCCAAAAGCTTGTGCGCAATCTTAACGCCAACGAGATTGTGGGTCAGGTGATGCTGGCGCGCGACAAGCTGGAGGAATGGCCGCACCAGATCGAGGCCAATCCGGCGCCGCCCCCGGGCGGGCGCTATCTCACCAATGTCGTGCTCATGGGCATGGGCGAGCCGCTCTATAATTTCGCCAATGTGAAGGCCGCCATGGAAGTGGTCTCCGATGGCGAAGGCATTTCGCTGTCGAAACGCCGCATCACCTTGTCCACTGCGGGCGTTGTTCCGGAAATCGTCCGCGCCGGAGAAGAGATCGGCACCATGCTGGCCATTTCGCTGCATGGCACGACGGATGAAATCCGCAACAGGCTGGTGCCGCTCAACAAGAAATACCCGCTCAAGGACTTGCTCGCTGCCTGCCGGAACTATCCCGGCCTCTCCAATGCGCGCCGCATTACCTTCGAATATGTCATGCTTCAGGGCGTGAATGACAGCCTGGCCGACGCCAAGCGGCTGGTGAAGCTGCTCGAAGGCATTCCGGCCAAGGTCAATCTTATCCCCTTCAATCCGTGGCCCGAAACACCCTATGTCTGTTCGGACTGGGACACCATCGAAGTCTTCGCCGAAGTGTTGAACAAAGCAGGCTATGCCTCGCCGGTCAGAACGCCGCGCGGCCGCGATATCATGGCGGCGTGCGGGCAGTTGAAAAGCGAGAGCCAGAAGATGAGGGCGAGTGCAGGCTTGCAGCGCCAAGCCCCAGCGTGATAGGCCGCGCACAGCAATACCAAATTCTCATCATGGCCGTGCTTGACACGGCCATCTTCTTCCTTGCCTAGAAGATGCCCGCTGTCTACGCGCGGGCATGATGATAAGAAGAGAGCGACGAAAGACATGTCCACCCGGCAAAAAATCAAGAAAGTCGTCCTCGCCTATTCGGGCGGGCTCGATACGTCGATCATCCTGAAATGGCTACAGACCGAATATGGCGCGGAGGTAGTGACCTTCACGGCGGATCTGGGCCAGGGCGGCGAGCTTGCGCCCGCCCGCAAGAAAGCCGAGATGCTCGGCATCAAGGAAATCCACGTCGAAGACCTGCGTGAGGAATTCGTCCGGGATTTCGTCTTTCCGATGTTCCGGGCCAATGCGCTCTATGAAGGTGTCTATCTGCTCGGCACCTCGATTGCCAGGCCGCTCATCGCCAAACGCCTGATCGAGATCGCCAAGGAAACGGGAGCGGACGCCATCGCGCATGGCGCTACCGGCAAGGGCAATGACCAGGTGCGTTTCGAGCTCACGGCCTATGCGCTCAATCCCGATATCAAGATCATTGCCCCCTGGCGCGAATGGCCGTTCAAGAGCCGCAGCGATTTGCTCGCCTTCGCCGATGCCCATCAAATACAGGTGGCCAAGGACAAGCGCGGCGAGGCGCCATTCTCGGTCGATGCCAATCTGCTGCACTCATCCTCCGAAGGCAAAGTGCTGGAAGACCCATGGGCGGAGCCGCCGCCTTACGTCTATCAGCGCACCATCGCACCCGAGGATGCGCCCGACAAGGCGAGTTATATCGAGATTGAATTTCGCAAAGGCGATCCGATAGCAGTCGACGGCAAGATAATGTCGCCCGCCACATTGCTCACCGAGCTCAACCGGCTTGGCCACGACAATGGCATCGGCCGTCTCGATCTCGTGGAGAACCGTTTCGTCGGCATGAAATCGCGTGGCGTCTATGAAACGCCGGGCGGCACCATCCTGCATGTGGCGCATCGCGCCATCGAATCCCTGACTCTCGACCGCGAGGCGGCGCACCTCAAGGATGGGTTCATGCCGCGCTATGCCGAGCTCGTCTATTACGGTTTCTGGTTCTCGCCGGAACGCGAAATGCTGCAAGCGATGGTCGACAAATCGCAGGAGCATGTGGAGGGCACGGTGCGCCTCAAGCTCTACAAGGGCAATGTCATCGTGACGGGGCGCAAGAGCCCCAAGTCCCTCTATTCCGACGCGCTCGTTACTTTCGAGGACGACCGCGGCGCCTATGACCAGAAGGACGCGGCGGGCTTCATCCGCCTGAACGCACTCAGGCTGCGTACGCTGGCGGCACGGAAACGGAATTCGTAGGCTCACTCAATCTTGATCGAAGCAGGATCCCAGTCTTTGGGTTGGGGATATTGCGGGTTCATTTCTTCGAGCGTCTCGCGCACGATGCGCGCTACAGCCGCGTTGCGCACCCAGTTGCGGTCGGCGGGGATCACATGCCATGGCGCATGCGGCGTTGAACAGCGGGCGATGGCGATTTCATAGGCCACCATATAATCGTCCCACAACGCCCGGTCGGCGAGGTCGCCGGGATTGAACTTCCAGCGCTTCTCAGGGTTCGCGATGCGCTCGCGCAGGCGTTCGGCCTGTTCGTCCTTGGAAATATGCAGCATGAACTTGAGGATGCGCGTGCCGTTCTGGGAGAGCAGCTTCTCGAACTGGTTGATTTCATCATAGCGGCGCTCGATCGCTTCCGGGCTGGCGAATTTTTTTACCTTCACCACCAGCACGTCCTCATAGTGCGACCGGTTGAAAATGCCGATGAGACCGCGTGGCGGGCAAGCCTTGTGCACCCGCCAGAGATAATCATGGGCCATTTCCTCGGCACTCGGCACCTTGAAGGAAGTGACGGTTACACCGATGGGTCCACAGGAATTGAACACCGCGCGTATGGTGCCATCCTTGCCGGAACAGTCGATGCCTTGCAGCACCACCAGCAGTGATCGGTTGCCTTCGGCATGGAGGCGGTCCTGCAAGGAATCGATGGCGGCGGCGTCCTCGGCGAGCCCGGCCTTGGCCCTGTCCTTGTCGCCGAAGGCCGTCTCGTCGCAGGGATCGCGCTTGGCGAGGGTAAATATCTTGCCCGGCTGGCCAAGAAAATGCGCCGCGAAAGATTTGGTCTTCTCCGCCATGGATCACCTCATTGCGCCCAAGCGTGGGCCACGGCCCCCTTGATTGCAAGAGACCATGGGCCTATCCCAAACGGCAATGATTATCGGGGGAATGTCTTGGCGGTGAGCAAATCCAACAAGGCGCAGTTGGCCGCGGCCGCCTATCGCCTGCCCGTGCTTGACCAGGATTTCCTGCTTGGCGACACGGCCAGGGGCCTGAGATTTCAGCTCGAATACCAGAAGGCCGAACAACAATTGCGGACCTGGGGGGTTGCCACCACGGTTGTCGTGTTCGGTTCGGCCCGCATCCGGCAGGGCGATGGTTCGGGCTGGTATGAGGCGGCACGCATCTTCGCGCGCCTGTGCTCGAATGAAGGCGGCGCCAAGCTCGATCACCGATTGCCGCGCCAGAATGTCATCGCCACCGGCGGCGGCCCCGGCATCATGGAGGCGGCCAATCGGGGCGCCCATGATGCAGGCGCTCCCTCGATCGGCTTCAACATCACGCTTCCCCTGGAGCAGGAGCCCAATGCCTATTCGACCCCGGACCTTACCTTCCAGTTCCACTATTTCGCCATGCGCAAGATGCACTTCGCCATGCGGGCCGCGGCACTCGTGGTATTCCCCGGCGGTTTTGGCACCTTGGACGAGTTGTTTGAAATCCTGACACTGCGCCAGACGGGCAAGATGGCCGACAAGCTCCCGGTCGTCCTCTATGATTCGAAATACTGGAAAACGGTGGTGAATTTCGACCATTTGGCGGCATCGGGCGTGATCGACGCGGCCGACCTCGATCTCTTCGGTTTTGCCGACACGCCGCAGCAAGCCTGGCTCGAACTCGTGAAGCGCGGCCTGGAGATCCCCGAGGAGTGATTTGATGCCGATCCGGCTGAAGTTTCATGGTGCGGCCCGCACGGTGACGGGCTCGTGCTATCTGCTGGAGACCGAAGCGGCCTGCGTACTCATCGATTGCGGCATGTTCCAGGGTTCCAAGAGCGAGCGCGAGCTCAACTATCGTGAATTTCCCTTCGATCCCGCGACCCTCACCGCCATGCTGTTGACCCATGCCCATATCGATCATTGCGGCCTCATCCCCAAGCTGGTGAAGCATGGCTTCGCAGCGAAGATTCATGCAACCGCGGCGACCGTCGATCTCTGCGGCGTGATGTTGCCGGACTCAGGCTACATCCAGGAAACCGAAGTCAGGCAACGCAACGAGCGCAACCGCAAGCGTGGCCTGCCGGAAGTGGAACCCATCTACACGCTTGAAAATGCCAAAGCAGCGCTTGAGCATTTTTCGCCGGTTTCCTACGGCACATGGATGGAGCCAGCGCCGGGCATCCGGGCGCGCTTCTGGAACGCTGGGCACCTGCTGGGTTCCGCGTCGATTGAAGTCGAGGTCGCGCGGGAAGGAAAGCCGCCGCGCCGCATCCTGTTTTCCGGCGATATCGGTCCCGGCAACAAGATGCTGGAACCCGATCCGGAAGCGCCGCGGAATTTCGACGTGGTAATTTGCGAATCGACTTATGGCGGCCGTGATCGCGTCGAGCGCTCCGAGGAAGGCCGCCGGGAAGTGCTGGCAACCGAAGTCAACGCCGCGGCGGCCTTAAAGGGCGCGCTGCTGATCCCCTCCTTCGCTGTCGAGCGCACCCAGGAGATCGTCACCGACCTCGTGCTGCTGATGGAACAGGGCAAGATTCCCAAGGCGCAGATATTCATCGACTCGCCGCTGGCCGGCAAGGCCACCGCCATTTTCGTGCGCAATGCGAAGATGCTCGACCATGGGGAGGAACTTGTCCGCGCCTTCCGTTCCGAATATGTGAAGGCGACGGAAAGCGTGGAGGACAGCAAGGCGCTGGCGCGCTTCACCGGCTTTCGCATCATCGTGGCGGCGAGCGGCATGTGCGATGCCGGCCGCATCCGCCACCATCTGAAAAATCATCTCTGGCAGGCCTCAACCACCGTACTGCTGGCGGGCTTCCAGGCCGAGGGCTCGCTCGGCCGCATTCTGCAAGACGGCGCCAATATGGTCACCATCATGGGCGAGGAGATCAAGGTGAAAGCCCGTATCCGCAGGATGGAGGATTACTCGGGGCATGCCGACGGGCCGGAACTTGTCGCCTGGGTGAAAGAACGCCTGCCCATCGCCAAAACCGTGTTTCTGACCCATGGCGAAGACGAGGGGCAGATAGCCCTGGAAAATGATCTCAAAGGCATCGGCGTTCCCGGCGATTGCATCCTTCGCCCGCGTCTCGACGATGTCTACGATATTTCGGGCGAGGCTTGCGCCTTGCTTGCCGAAGAGTCCAAGCCGCGCATCGATCCCATGGCGGTGGCGGCGCGGGATTCCCACAATGAACTTGCGCGCCTCTTGCTGGAGATCCAGGAAGAAGTGGGGAAGGCCGCCGATGAGAAAGCCCGCGGCGTCATTGTCCGCAAACTCAAGCGGGCACTGGCCGGTGAAGGCGGCAACGGCAACAGCCGCCGGAGGCCGCCGGTATCGGGTCCATCGCGCCGCAGCCGCGGCTATGATGAAGGGTGAGATAGGAGGTCATCTTGTCCAAGCTGCAGGTGAAGCCCAAGGCCGGCAATGGCCGCGTCATTCATGTGACACCGCAAAGCGCCCGCTGGACCCATGTGGGCTTCGACCTGTGGAAGCTGAAGCCGGGCGGCATCGCGGTCGGCAATGACGGAGACCGCGAGACCTGTCTCGTTTTCATTTCCGGCAAAGGGCAGGTCCATGCCGGAACCATGGACTATGGCGGGATCGGCGAGCGGGCCTCACCTTTCGAGGGCAGTCCGTGGTCGGTCTATGTGCCGGCCGCCATGACCTGGTCGGTGAAAGCCTTGAGTGACATAACCCTTGCCGTCTGCACAGCACCTGGCTCCGGCAAATTGCCGGCGCGCATTATTCCACCGGTCGGCCTCGTCAAGGAAACAAGGGGCAAGGGAAACAATGTCCGGCATGTGGCGAACATTCTGCCGGAAGGGGACCGGGCCGAAAGCCTTCTCGTGTGCGAGCTCATAACACGAGCGGGAAACACCTCGTCCTATCCACCGCACAAGCACGACCAAGACGATCCCCCGCGGGAATCATTGCTGGAGGAAGTCTATTAC
>JBOHKD010000025.1:0-10965 GCA_050728895.1 Aestuariivirga sp. | reverse complement strand
GCGTCACTAATCCCGTGCCCTTCAACCATGTACGCCAAGGCACCGACATCACTGTCGCCATCGACGTGACCGGCAGGCCGCGCCCGCCCGCGCGCAAACATCACAGCAACACCGAGCTTGCCATCGGCTCGCTGCTCATCATGTTTCATCAGGTGGCGGAATTGCGCCGTGCCGCCGATCCACCCGACATTTATATCACACCCGCGACCACGGGTTTCCGAGGTGGCGATTTCTTCAAGCTGGCGGAAATGTTCAAGGCCGCCCAACCTGCCAAGGAACAGCTCAAGCGCGCGCTGGATAGCCGGATCAATCAGATGGTGAGGGCGTGAACAATTAATCTCCCTCCCCCTTGCGGGGAGGGTGGACGCGAAGCGGCCGGGTGGGGGTCGGGTAGTCCTACAAGAAAGTATTGCGGAGTGTCTTTGGAGAGAGCGGAGCGACCCCCACCCTTAATCCCTCCCCGCAAGGGGGAGGGAGATTTGAGGCGCTTTGACTTTGCAATGGCCTCATGACAAGCAGCACCGTCATGCGCAGTGCTACCCAGTTTCTGGAAGATCTTGTCGCCTTCCCCACGATCAGCCGCGATAGCAATCTCGACCTCATTCGTTACATTCAGGATGCGCTGTCGGCGCTCGGCGTCACCGCTACGCTCGTCCACAACGAGGATGGGCGCAAAGCCAATCTCTGGGCGACAATTGGACCAGCCGATGTGCCAGGTGTGGTGCTGTCCGGGCACACGGATGTGGTGCCCGTCGAGGGTCAGGCATGGTCCTCGGCGCCTTTCCGGCTCTCCGCACGCGACGGCAATCTTTATGGCCGGGGCAGCGCCGACATGAAGGGCTTCATCGCCTGCTGCCTGGCCATGGTGCAGAAGGCCGTGCACGCACCACTCAAAACGCCGATCAACCTTGCTTTTTCCTATGACGAGGAAATCGGCTGTGTCGGTGTGCGGCGGCTGCTCGATCTCTTGAAGGATGCACCCGTCCGCCCGCGCCTTTGCATCATTGGCGAGCCCACGCTCATGCAGGCGGTGACGGCGCACAAGGGCAAGCTCGGATTCAGGGTGACGGCCCATGGGCTGGAAGCGCATTCAAGCCTCGCGCCCATCGGCGTCAACGCCATCTACATGGCCGCCGATCTCATCGGCGAAATCCGCAAGCTGCAAACCCACATCGCCGAACACGGTGCCCGCGACGGAGACTATGAAGTCGCCTATACGACGCTGCATGTGGGCCGGATACAGGGCGGCGAAGTCATGAACATCGTGCCCAACTGCGCGGCCTTCGATTTCGAAATCCGCTATCTGCCGCGCGAAGACACTGAACTGATTGTCGCGAAAATCCGTAGCTCGGCGGAAAAAATCGCCGCGTTATCCCACGATGTTTTCGCGGGCGCGCGTTTCGATTTTGCCGAGTTGCAGAGCTATCCCGCGATGGATACGCCCGTCGACAGCGAGGCGGTGCGCTTCGTGCATTCCCTGACCGGCGGTAATTCCACCGGCAAGATCACCTTCGGCACGGAAGGCGGATTGTTCCAGAAGGTTCTGGGCACACCTGCTGTCGTGTGCGGCCCCGGCAATATCGCAGTCGCCCACAAGCCGGATGAATATGTGAGCGTGGCGCAGCTGGCGGCGTGCGGCAAGATGCTGGAGCGGCTGGTGGAAAAACTTTCGGCTTAATGAGATGACGCCGCCGCCCCATGCCACTGTCATCGGCGCTGGAATTATCGGAATTTCCACGGCTGCCTTCTTGCAACGCGAAGGCTTCGGGGTGACAGTCATCGACCGCGTACCGCCGGGCGAGGGCTGTTCCTTCGGCAATGCTGGCGGGCTCGCCTTCGCCGAAGTGATGCCCGGCCTTCACCCCCGCGTCCTTCTCAAAATTCCCGGCTGGCTCATGGACCCTCTCGGCCCCCTCACCATCCGCTGGTCCTATCTGCCAAAGGCGCTGCCCTGGTTTTTGGCGGCGGGGCGCAACGCCATGCCGGACCGCGTCAAGGCGATCATCGAGGCTCGCGCCAGCCTGGGTCTCAGGGTGATGAGCGATTTCGAAACCTTGCTCAAGGCAGCGGGTGCTGCCGATCTCATCAGCTATCGGGACACGTTGCGCCTTTATGACAACGAACAACAGTTCGCCGCTGAAGCGGATGAACGCGCTGTCAAAAACGCTCATGGCTACGAAACAAAACGCCTTTCGGGCGATGAGGCGCGCGAGCTTGAGCCATCCATCTCGGCGCATATTCATTGTGGCGCGTTCCATGGCGGCTGGTATTTCGTCCGAAATCCCGAGCGGGTAGTAAAATCCATTGCCGCCGAAGTAGTGCGGAACGGCGGCGACATTCTTCAGGATGACGTTGCCGTTATCGGAACGGCGGACGGCAAGGCCAGCCACCTAAAACTCAAGTCGGGCGCCATGCACACCGTCGACCGGCTGGTGATCTGCGCCGGCGCCTATTCGCATCAGCTGGCCAAACAACTTGGCGACCGCGTGCTGCTGGAAGCCGAACGCGGCTATCACATGACACTGCCTAATTCGGGCGTCACCCTGTCGCGCTCCCTCACCTATGCGCGCACCCCCGCCGCCGCAACACCGATGGAGATGGGTTTGCGGTTGGCGGGCACCGACGAGTTCGCCGGGCTTGAGGCTCCGCCCAATTATGCCCGCGCCGATGCCTTGTGGAAATTGTTCAAGGCCGTGCTTCCGCAATTGCGTGAGCCCGACACTGCTACGACACGCTGGATGGGGCGAAGGCCCGGCACGCCGGACTCGCTGCCGGTGATCGGCCCCGCAAAGCGCTATGCAAATGTCTGGTACGGTTTCGGTCACGGTCATATGGGATTGACTTGGGGGCCATCGACGGGGCGTCTGCTAAGCGAGATGATAAGCGGCAGGAGGAGCAATATCGAGCTCTCACCCTTCCGTGTGAATCGCTTTTAGATATTCGGCCCCTCACCCTCCCACCTCGCTAACGCGAGGCGGGCCCCAACCCTCTCCCCGCAAGCGTGGAGAGGGAAAGTAAGCCAACCTTCCCTCGCCCCATGAAATGGGGAGAGGGTTGGGGCCCATTGCGACAGCAATGGGAGGGTGAGGGGCCGGATCGTCAATCCTCGGGCTGGGCTTCTTCAATCTGGTCTTGCAGGGTGGTCACATCGGGTGCGGCCTCGACCAAGGGCGGAGGAGCTTTGGGATCGCGGCATCCCGTCAGCCAGACATCGTAAATGGGATGCTCCACCGCGTTGAGGCCGGGGCTTTCGGCGAACATCCAGCCCGAGAACAGGCGCTTTCGCGTGTTGCCGGATTCAAGCTCATCGACCTCGACGAAAGACGCGGTCTTCGGCTCTTCGGTCACCGGCCGGGAGTAACAGACATCCGGCTTGACGATGAGCTGGCCGAAGCGCTTTTGCTCGCCGATTTCGATCTCAAAAATGGTGGTGACGCCGGTGATCTTGTCGAGGCCGTTGAACACGGCAATCGGATTGGCAATGCGGGCACCTTGCGCGGGAGCAACAGCGCAAGCCAAGCTTAACGCGATGGCGCAGGCGAACCGCATTATTTCACCGCTTCGACCCTGAGCCGCACATAGTCGGCCGTCCAGTTGCCGGCGCCATCGCAGAGTGCTGGGCGCAGCAACTCCTCGGCCTCGACGAGGGCGTTTTCCGCTTCACTTTCAAATTGTTCGAAGAATGGCTTGCAAAACAGCTTGAGCCACTCACCCATGCCGGTCTTGAGCGGTGTTGGCCTGGGGAAGAGACCGATGCGGCGCACCGTGAAGCCTGCCACGGCGAGCAAATCGCGGTATTCCGTTGGCGTTGGATAAAACCAGGGCGCCGCAAGGCTTTTGTCGCCGCCGCGGATTTGCGCCACCGCCCGGAGCGCCGTTGCGATCGCCGCGACATTGCCGTGGCCGCCGAATTCGGCGGCAAAGCGGCCGCCCGGCCTAAGTGCCCGCCAAACACCTGCAACAACCGCCGAAGCATTGGGCATCCAATGCAACGCCGCGTTGGAAAACACCGCGTCGAACTCCGACTCGAAAGCCAGGGCTTCGCCGCTCATGTGCATCACCGCGACGCCGCGCCTGGCGGAGGCGCGCAAAAGATCCTCGCTGATATCGATGCCCAGCACATCGGCGCCACGCGCCGCCAGTTCCGCCGTCAACACACCATCGCCACAGCCCAGATCGAGAATGCGTTCTCCCGCTTTTGGATCGAGCCATGCCATGACCTCGCTGGCGAGATCGGAGACAAACCTTGCATGGGCGTCATAGGTTTCCGCCGACCATTTCTGCGCCCTGGCTTGCGGTTGCATCACTGTTGCGTCGTTCCCGTGCCGCTTTCGCCCGGCTTCTTGTCGCCGCTCTTTTCGAACATGGCTTGACCGATCAGCGCCCAGATATCGACCGCACCTTGCGTGTACTGGATCGTGCCGCCATCGGCGAGCTTGGCGTCCGCTCCGCCCTGCTCCAGCGAAATGAACTTGGCGCCAAGCAGGCCTTCGGAAGTTACCTTGGCGGTAACATCTTCGGTAAGTTGCAGGGCGGGATCGATCAGCAGGGTGATCGCCGCCTGGAAATTCTGGTGGTTCAGGGTTTGGCCGATCACGGTGCCCACCTTGACACCGGCCATGCGGACATCGGTTCCCACATTGATGCCTTCGGCATTGTCGAACTCGGCCAGCAGGCGATAGCCGCCCGCCGCATTGCTCTTGCCGGAAGACTGGTAGGCAAACAGGAAAAAAGCCGCGGCAATCACGATGACAGCGGCCCCGATCAGGGTTTCAACCGTCGCGTTCTTCATTCCACCGTCTCCATTCGCCGTGGGAATCACCGTCTACCCCGTGACCAGCGCCGAAATATGGCACTCGCCTCGCCTCCTGGCTATTCCGGCTTCCAGGCCTCGTAGTCGGGGGTTGGGGCTTGAGCGCGATTGGCGCCGAGGATGCTGCCCGGTGGGCGATAGGCGCCGGCCGTTCCCGTGAGGTTCGGTACATGGGGCTTTTGCCATTCGTGGCGGGCCTCATCTTCCGCAACGGGCGGCGTATCGGTCCGATGGTGCATCCAGCCGTGCCAGCCGGGCGGGATCGCCGAAGCCTCGGAATAGCCGTTGAAGATCACCCAGCGGCGTTCGGGAATCGAATCGGGGATCGCCGATTTGGCGCGGTAGTAGGAATTGCCGGCGCCGTCGCGGCCGACCAACTCGCCCTTGCGCCAAGTGTAAAACCGCGTGTTGAGCGACTGCCCGCTCCACCAGGTGAAAAACTGCTTGAGAAAATTCATCGCGGGCGGAATATGGCTGAAGGCAACCCCTCCGTCCAGCAGGCAAATCGGCGGTCAGGGAAGGGTAACAACGAGCGCCTGCCGCATACCTTCAATCAGGTTTTCGCCAACCAACTTGAGGCTGGTTGAGGTTTCGAAGGCCGCATGCAGTGCCGTTTCGTCGCCGCCGGTGGCAGCGAGCGCGCTGGGCACGGCATAGAGATTCAATCCCTCCTTGGCGTGCTCGCGCCGGAGGCTGACCAGATAGATGGGCCGGGGCGCCTCCTCGCCGATTGCCTGCAAATTGGTTTTGTAGATGCGCAGCACCTGGCGCTGATCGGGCGTATCCCCTGCGCTTCGAATGAGGGTCAGCTTGGCCTTCAACCCCTCGTGCAGCGCCGGGCGGGGCGGCAGTTCGGCAAGGGTGGCGTTGGGGTTGAGATAGGGAAGGCTGTCGCGCCAGGTCCATTTCGTTGTCGCGGTCCAACCGGCGGCCGTCATGGCATCGCGGAAAGTGTCGAGATTTCCGGCAAGCTGAACCAGAAATACTTCCTCGGGCTTACCCGCGAGGTCGATGCGCCGGACGGGGAGTTGCTTCCATCCACCCAGTTGCCAGCCGCCCACAGTGGTGTTGGCGATTATCTGTGGCGGCGCATAGGCTGCTTCGGCCCTCTCGTATCCGGTAAACACGTGAAATGCGCCTGCCGTTATAAAGACGATCAACGCAGCGCCAAACAGTCCCACGGGCTTGATGCGTCGCGGGGGAATTGCTTCGATGGCCACGCCGAAGGCCGCCGCAACGACGCTGCCGAACAACAGTCCCCCCAGCACATCCGACAACCAGTGAGCCCCCAGATACACGCGGGAATAGGCAATGGCCACCACCGCCAACGCGCACACCGCATAAACGAGGGCCCTCGCCCACCGGCCCATGGAATGACTGACCAACACCGCCAGAATGCCGAAAATCAGCGCCGCCATCGTCGCATGGCCGGACGGAAAGCTGAACAGTTCAGCGCCGCTGTAGAACTCGACGGGGCGCGGACGCTGGATGCCGTATTTCAGCACCGGCACGAAAATCTTGCCAGCCAGAACTGCGATGGTGGCTGCCAACGCGGCGCGATAAGCCTTGTGCCCGATGAGCCAGATGATGATTGCCGCGGCAAGCGCCGTCATGACCAGGCCGTCGCCAAGCATCGTGATGGTGATCATGATTTCATCGGCGGGCGCGTTTCGCATCTCCTTCAGCAGATTGAACACCGACACATCGATGTTGGAGACCGCCTGGTTCGACATGATGCCGATTGACATGTCGGCAAGCACGATCACGCCGGTAAACACGATCGCCGCGAACAGCACCACCAGTGCCGAGCGCGGATTGCCGGAGGTTACAGCGCGCGCCAAGCGCTGCATGGAGCGGCTCTTCTTCGAACGGGCCCATGCGGCGATGCGGTCCAGCACATGGCTGAAATAGGGCGAAAGCCCGCCCGCGATCATGCGGATGACATAGCCCGCCAGCGCGAGGATGCCCAGTAGCGTGAGCAGCACCAGCACCAGCCGGCCGCTCAGTTCGCTGGCGAAGGCAAGGCTCTGTCCCAGCAGGATGCCCGGCAGTACATGGGCGGCACTCCACACCAGGCCCGAGGAAATGTTGATCGCGGCGAAATAGAGCTGTCCCATGCCGAGCATGCCGACGATACCCGGAACGACCGCTTTCACTCCCGGAATGAAGCGCCCGATGGCGATGCTCTTGCCGCCGTGCCGGCGCACGAAATCCTCGCCCCGCGCCACCAGGACCGGATAATAATTGAGAGGCCAATAGGTCTTGAGGCGGGTGCCATACAGGCGGCCCACCCAATAGGATATTTGGTCACCGGCGATGGCGCCGATACAGGTTGCCAGAAAGACCGGCCAAAACGGCAGATGGCCGGTGCCCACGAGAGCGCCCGCGCTCACCAGAATGACGGTCGAGGGCACGAAAAGGCCGAGGATCAGCAGGGCTTCGCCGAACGCGATCAGGAATATGAGTACTATCGCCCAATCGGGATGGGCGATGAAATAGTCGAGGTAAGATTGGATATAGTCCATGCCGCACCTGAAATAGCACGGCAGCGAGCTTTGCCTAGGGCGTGATGAATCGAAAACGCGGCTTGGCGCTCGCCACCTCCCTCGCCATAGTGGACTTATGAGTCGCGCCGCCGAAGCCGTGCCAGCCCCCGCGCCTGCCCTTCTATGGATCGGCTTCAGCGCCATGTGCCTCGGCATGTTCATGGCGATCCTCGATATCCAGATCGTTATCACCTCGCTTCCGGTCATTCAGGATGCGCTTCATATCGGCGCCGACCGCATGAGCTGGGTGCAAACCGCCTATCTTATCGCCGAGGTTATCGCCATTCCGTTGACCGGGCTTCTCACGCGCGTTTTCACGCTGCGCTGGCTGTTCACCGGCGCCATTGCCACCTTCACGCTGGCCTCGATCGGTTGTGCCTCCAGCATGGGTTTTGCGGATTTGATTGTCTGGCGGATCATGCAGGGCCTGGCGGGGGGCGTTCTCATCCCGCTGGTATTCTCCGCCATTTTTCTGCTCTTCGCGCGCGGCTTCCAGCAGACGGCCGCCACCACCATGGGCGGGGTGCTGGCGGTGCTGGCGCCCGCCCTGGGCCCTATCAGCGGCGGCATGCTGACGGAGAACTTTTCCTGGCACTGGCTGTTTCTCATCAACGTCATTCCCGGCATCATCACGCTCGCGGCGGGTGCCGCATGCCTGCCGCGCGAGAAGCGGCAACTCAATCTCTTACGCTCCCTCGATTGGCTGTCGCTCCTGTTCATCGCCATGGCGCTGGGCTCACTCGAGATCGGCCTGAAGGAAGCGCCCGACCGCGGCTGGTCGTCAGGCCCGGTGCTCGGACTTTTCTCGATCATTGCCATCTGTGCATGGCTGGCGGTGAAAAGGCCAAAGCCCACCGTCGATTTCGCCCTGCTCCATGACCGCAAGCTGGCCTTTGGATGCGGCGTCAGTTTTATTCTGGGTGCCGGTCTTTTCGGTTCGGTTTATCTGATGCCGGTGTTCCTCGCCTTCGTGCGGGGGCACGGCCCCATCGCCATCGGAGTCATTATTCTAGTGACCGGCATCGCCCAGCTAATCACCGCACCCATTGCGGTGATGCTGGACCGCCGGTTTGACGCACGGCTGCTGTCGGCGATCGGCTTTGCCTGCTTCGCCGTAGGACTCGCCATGAGCGCCGGGCAGACGATTGCCACCGACTATGACGAGATGTTCTGGCCCCAGGTGGTGCGCGGCAGTTTCGTTGCCCTGTGCATTCTGCCTCCGACAAGGTTTGCGCTCGGCTTTCTGCCGCTGGAGCGGGTGAGCGATGCCAGCGGCCTTTATAATCTCAGCCGCAATCTCGGCGGCGCCATCGGCATTGCGCTCATCGACACGGTTATGTTCACGCAGGCACCCATCCATGCGGGAAGGCTCACGGAGCTGATCCACAGCAATCCCCCGGAAGCCGCAAAGCTGCTCGGCCTTGGCGTGGACGATCTTCCGGCAACGGACGACGCCTTTGGCCTCATCTCGATCATGGATGCGATCCAGGATGCAAGCCTCACCATGGCCATCAACCAAGCGTGGGCGATGCTGGCGCTCATCACGGCTTTTTCTCTCGTCCTCTTGTGGCTCATGGGACCGATTCGGGGCTCCTTTCCCGCTGCCAACGCAACCCCGGGACGAATGACGGCTCCGCGGCAGCCGACGGATGAGCGCGTTAATGCATTGTTAACCAAATAAATTTTGTCGATTTACCCGCTTTACCCCTTGACCTCTCCCACCTTGGACCCGAGTCGGCCAAGGGTCCCCTTGCCGCTTGGGGGTTAAGCCCACGAAACGCTTGAGCTTCCCCTGAGAATCGTATCGACTGACCTTTATCCACAGTGCGTCATTATCTGTGGACACAAGATATTGTGTTAGTATTTCGTTAACACACTAGCTATTGACGATCGAGTTCAGCCGTTATATCTTTGTCATACGGCTCAAGAGTGAAGGCAAAAGCCCGGTTTGGCTTCGTCTTCCAACCATTGAAATCAAAAACGAGGGCGGAATTCCGGAGCGGTGCTTCGCGGGAGCAGGGTTTGTATGCGTGGGCCTTAGGGCGACGAAATCATTATTGGGACGAGGGGCAACATGAAAATCCAACGCATTTATACCAAAGCGGGCAAAGATGCTTATGCGGAAATCGAATTCCGCAACGCTACCAGCGAAATCAAAAACCCGGACGGCTCCGTGGTATTCCGCCTCGAAGGCCTCGATGTGCCGGCGTCGTGGAGCCAGGTCGCGACCGATATTCTGGCGCAGAAATATTTCCGCAAGGCGGGCGTTCCGGCGGCGCTCAAGCGAGTCGAGGAGACCAGCATTCCGTCCTGGGCCTGGCGCTCAATTGCCGATGAAGAAGCGCTGGCCCAGCTTCCGGAGAAATCACGTTTCGTGGGCGAAAAGAGTTCCAAGCAGGTATTCAACCGCTTGGCCGGCACCTGGACCTATTGGGGCCTGAAGGGCGGTTATTTCGACACCGAAGAAGACGCCCGCGCCTTCCACGACGAGCTTTGCTTTATGCTCGCCACCCAGAAATGCGCCCCCAATAGCCCACAATGGTTCAACACCGGCCTGCATTGGGCCTATGGCATCGATGGCCCCGGTCAGGGTCATTATTATGTGGATCACCAGAACGGCGAGGTCATCAAATCCACCTCGGCCTATGAGCGTCCGCAGCCGCACGCCTGCTTCATCCAGTCGATCGCCGACGATCTGGTCAACGAAGGCGGCATCATGGATCTGTGGGTGCGGGAAGCCCGCCTGTTCAAATACGGTTCCGGCACTGGCTCGAACTTCTCCCACCTGCGGGGCGAGAATGAAAGGCTCTCGGGCGGCGGCAAGTCGTCGGGCCTGATGAGCTTCCTCAAGATCGGCGACCGGGCGGCGGGCGCCATCAAGTCGGGCGGCACGACAAGGCGCGCCGCCAAGATGGTGGTCGTCGATGTCGATCACCCGGACGTCGAGGACTATGTGGAGTGGAAGGTGAAGGAGGAGCAGAAGGTCGCCGCCCTCGTCACGGGCTCGAAGATTGTGAAAAAGTGCCTCGCCGCAATTATGAAGGCTTGCGTGAATTGCGAAGGGCCGGGCGGCGATTGTTTCGAGATCGACAAGAACCCGGCCTTGAAGCGCGCGGTGAAGGATGCGCGCCGCAACATGGTGCCGGATAATCTTTGCAAGCGCGTCATCCAGTTCGCGAAGCAAGGTTATAAAGAGATCGCTTTCGATACCTACGACACCGACTGGGACGGGGAAGCCTATCGCACCGTGTCGGGGCAGAATTCCAACAATTCGGTGCGCGTGACCGACGATTTCCTGCGTGCCGTCGAGACCGATGGCGACTGGAACCTTACCGCGCGCCTTAGCCGCAAGACGGTGAAAACACTCAAGGCCCGCGAGTTGTGGGAAAAGATCGGCCATGCGGCATGGGCCTCGGCCGATCCCGGCATCCAGTTCCATACCACCATCAACGACTGGCACACTTGTCCCGCCTCTGGTGAAATCCGCGCCTCGAACCCGTGCTCGGAATATATGTTCCTCGACGATACGGCCTGCAATCTCGCCTCGCTTAACCTTCTGCAATTCCGTGACGCGGCAACGGGCAAGTTCGATATCGAGTCCTACGA
>JBOHKD010000024.1:0-10975 GCA_050728895.1 Aestuariivirga sp. | reverse complement strand
TTCAGGGGGCCCGCGAGATCGCGAAATTCAATGCGGCCCGCGTAAGGCAGCGTCTCTTCGGCGGGATCGACGATGTGAACCACATGACCGGCGACCCCTGCTTCCGCCAGCGGTGTCAGGGCGGCGGCGATTGCCGGAACCGCCTCGAAGAAATCGCCCAGCAGCACGGCGCTGGCAAAGCGCTTGAGGTGCGTGGCCTCCGGCAGCCAGGGCCCTTCATGCCGGAGAAGATGCTCGGCCATGGGCAAGAGAAGGGCGCGGGAATGGCCGGGCGCGGCAGGACTGCCGATCAATCCGACACGTTCCTGGGCGCGGAGCGCCAGGCTGGCGAGCGCCAGCGCCATGAGATCGGCGCGGTCGCGCTTATTGACGGCGGCGAGATCGGATTTGAAGGTCATGGTGGGCGAGGGCGACGACCATAGCCACAGGGTGTTGGCGGCTTCCCATTCGTTCTCGCGGATGAAGACGCGGTCCGAGCGGGCGGATTTGCGCCAATCGACGCGGGTTACGGGATCGCCGAAGCTGTAGGGACGATATTGCCAGAAGCTCTCGCCGGGGCCTGAGCGTTTTCGCCCGTGAATGCCGAGAAAGACCGTGGCGGCGACGCGCTCGGCTTCGACCAGCAAGGGCGGCAGGGCCCCCGAAACCCTTTCGGCCTGATCGTTGAGCGCGAATGTAGATGCCGCCGTCATGGGGAAACCTTCCTCACCCTGAGGCGCTCGCGGCACGCGAGCCTCGAAGGGTTCTGTGGAAGCAGAGTGGGAGTGGCCGATGCTTCGAGGCTTTGCCTTCGGCAAAGCACCTCAGCATGAGGGTAGGTATTGGGACCAAGGCGCACTACCCCAGCATGTCCCGGAAGCGGGGGATGACATTCTCCACGGTGTGGCCATCGGCGCGGGCGGTGAAATTGAGCGCCATGCGATGCTTGAACACGGGCGCCACGAGGGCCGCCACATCTTCCACCGATGGTGACAGGCGGCCTTGCAAAAGGGCGCGCGCGCGGGCCCCCAGCATCAACGCCTGGCTGGCGCGAGGGCTTGGCCCCCACGCCACGTTGTGGTTCACAAAGTCGTCAGCCTCGGGGCCGGGTCTCGCGGCGCGGACGATGCGGAGGATAGCCTCCGCCACCTGTTCACCCACCGGGATAAGGCGGGTCAGGCGCTGGGCGTTAAGGAGTTCAGTGGCGGTGAGAACAGGCGCGGGCTCGGCCTCCGTGGTTCCCGTGGTGGCGAACAGCATGCGGCGCTCGGCATCGAGGGCGGGATAGGGCACGTCGATCTCGACAAGGAAGCGGTCGAGCTGGGCTTCGGGCAGCGGATAGGTGCCCTCAAGCTCGATCGGGTTTTGTGTCGCCAGCACATGGAAGGGGCGCGGCAGATCGTGACGCACCCCGGCAATTGTTACGTGGTGCTCCTGCATGGCTTGCAGCAGGGCGGATTGGGTGCGGGGGCTGGCGCGATTGATCTCGTCGGCCATCATCAACTGGCAGAACACCGGGCCCGGTACAAAGCGGAACTGGCGGCGGCCCTTCTCGCTTTCCTCCAGAACCTCGGAGCCCAGGATGTCGGCGGGCATCAGATCGGGGGTAAACTGCACGCGCTTTTCAGCAAGGCCGAGGACGCGGCCCAATGTGGTGACGAGTTTGGTCTTGGCGAGGCCGGGAGCGCCCACCAGCAAGGCATGGCCGCCACTCAGAATGGCGATCAAGGTCAACTCGATAACGTCCGCCTGGCCGAAGATCACGCGGCCCACGGCATCGCGGACTTTTTCAAGCCGTCCGCTTAACGTTTCGAGTTCTCCGACGATTTGCCGGTTGGCTTCCTTGATGCTTGCCATTGTTGTTCCTAAAGATCGGTCCCATTATAGTTTGCCGAGCGCCCACAATGGCGTCCGGCGCGAATTGGCGTTAATGCCATCCTCGTGAATGAGGATGGCCCAAACAAGGCGACTCATTAAAGCTTTACGGAACCCATGATGACGGCAGACAGGGATTCAAGCAATCCGTTGCAGGGGCTGAAGGAGGCTACCAAGGGAGCCCGGGGCCTGCCGCCGGTGCATTTGTGGAATCCGCCCTTCTGCGGCGACATCGACATGCGAATCGCCCGCGACGGGCTCTGGTATTACATGAATTCGCCGATCGGGCGGAAACCCTTAATGAAGCTGTTCGCCTCGGTGCTGCGCCATGACGATGACGGCAAATATTATCTGGTGACGCCGGTGGAGAAATGCGGCATCCGGGTGGAGGATGCGCCGTTCCTGGCGATCCGCATGGGGGTCGAGGGCCGTGGCCGCGATCAGGCGATTAGCTTCGAGACCAACACCGACGACGAGGTGACGGTGGACGAGGCCCATCCCTTGCGCTTCGAGACGGAAGAAGGGACAGACGGGCTCAAGCCCTATGTACTGGTGCGGGCAAGGCTTGAAGCGCTGGTGTCGCGGGCGCTGTTCTACGATCTCGTGGCATGCGGGCGCGTCGAGGATGGCTGGTTCGGCGTATGGTCGTCGGGCCGCTTCTTTCCCATGCAGAAGGCCAAAGAGATCGGCATCGAGACCTGATGTTCCGCTTTGACGAGGCGGAATTCAGGGAGCTTGCGGGCTTGCGCCTGCACCGGGAGCCGGTGGCTTCGGCGCGCTTCAGCGATGACGATCTCAATCCGCAGGCGCGCATCATCGCACCCGGTGTCACGCCAATTCCCGCCGCCGTGCTGGTGCCGCTGATCGCCGATGAAGGGGAGCTTCAGGTGCTGCTCACCTTGCGCACCGCCCACCTCGCGCGTCATGGCGGGCAGGTGGCCTTCCCGGGCGGGCGCATCGATGAGGGCGACGAGGGGCCGGTTGCGGCGGCATTGCGCGAAACCGGGGAGGAGACGGGAATCGCTCCATCGTTCGTCGAGCCCATGGGCTTTCTCGATACCTACCTTACCGCTACGTCCTACCGGGTCGTGCCGGTTGTGGGTCTAGTGCGGCGCGGCTTCCAACTGGCGCTCGATCCGAACGAAGTCACCGATGCCTTCGAGGTGCCTCTCGCCTTCCTGATGAATCCGGACCATCATCTTAAAGGTTCGCGGGACTGGCAGGGCGGGACACGCTTCTTTCATGCCATGCCCTATGGCGAGCGCTATATCTGGGGGGCGACGGCCGGCATGATCCGCAATCTTTATTCGCTGCTTTACGCGCCGCAATGACCGGGCTTCCGTCACTGGCGCGGGTGCGCTGGCTCAAGGAGCCTGGCTTGCAGCAGATTTTTGCAGCGATTGCGGCTGCCGGCGGTGAAGCACGGGTGGCGGGGGGAGCGGTCCGCAATGCGCTGTTGAAAGTGCCGGTGGCCGATGTCGATGTGGCGGCGACGCTGCCGCCCGAGCGGGTGATGGAAGTGTGCAAGGCGGCGGGCATGGGCGTTCATCCCACCGGCATCGAACATGGCACTGTCACGGTGGTGGCGCAGCACCGCGCTTACGAAGTGACGACGCTCCGCCACGATATGGAGACCGATGGCCGCCGCGCCCGCGTCGCCTTCCACGGCGACTGGGAGCGCGATGCGCTGCGCCGCGACTTCACCATGAATGCGCTTTATTGCGATGCACGCGGAAAAATTTATGATTTTACAGATGGTTACAAGGATATCCTGCGAAAGAGAATCATCTTTGTGGGTGCCCCGTCAAAACGCATCGAAGAAGACTATCTGCGCATTCTGCGCTTCTTTCGTTTCCATGCGCAGTTTGGCAAGGGGGCGACCGAGGCGAAAGGGCTTGCCGCCTGCAAGCGCTACGCCAAGCGCCTCGGCGGGCTTTCGGCGGAACGCATCGCCCGCGAGTTGATGAAACTGATCGTGGCGCCGGGTGCCGGTGCGACCTTGAAGATCATGGCGCGCGATGGCATTCTCAAACATATCATTCCATATAGGGAGCAATGGCGCGTACTGGAGCGGCTGCCGCCCGACCCGGTGTTGCGTCTTGTGGTGCTGGCGGCGGAACCGCTCACGCTCAAGGAGGGCTTGCGCCTCTCCAACCATGAGGCCAGCCGTATCGAGAGGGTATTGTCCGCCGTGGCGCCAACACCGGAGTTAAACCCGCGCGGGCAACGCAAACTGCTCTACCGGATGGGCGCGGAAGCCTGGCTGGATGCGGTCAATCTGGCTTGGGCGCGGTCCAAGGCTGCGCGTGATGATGCCGGATGGAAGCAGCTTTTGCGCTTGCCGGAACGCTGGTCCGTGCCTTCGATGCCGGTCACCGGCCGCGACCTGATTGCGGCGGGGCTGAAGCCGGGGCCAGAATTGGGCGATACCCTGCGGCGGCTCGAAGACTGGTGGATCCAATCGGACTTCAAACCGGGCCGGGACGAATTGCTGAAACGCATTCGATAGAATGGAAACAACATGACCGATATTCTGGTGATGAAGACGAAGGGAAAGGGTGCACCCAAAGTCGAGGCGGGTGCGGCGGATGCGGCGAAACTCATCAAGGGCAAATACAAGACGAAGACATGGAACCATTTCACCGGAGAGGATGGCAGGCTCCATAGCGGCATTTGGGAATCGACACCGGGCAAGGCCGCGGTTGACTATGGCGAATGGGAGTTCTGCCATTTTATTTCGGGCAAGGCGGTGCTCACCAATGACAAGGGCAAGAAATGGACGCTGAAGAAAGGCGATGCCTTCATCATTCCGGCGGGCTTCAAGGGCACATGGGAGACGGTCGAAAAAGTGCGCAAGCACTATGTGATATTGATGCCGAAGGGATGAGGCGATGATGCCGAAAGCGGTCCTCGTCACGGGTTCGGCGCGGCGCATCGGGCGGCAGATCGCGCTCGATCTCGCGGCCGATGGCTGGGATGTCGGCGTTCATTGCAATACCTCAATCGCCGAGGCGGAAGAGGTCGTGGGCCTCGTCGGGCGCATGGGCCGAAGGGCCGTGATGGTGCGGGGCGATCTTGCCGATCCCGCGGTTCCCGAGCGGCTGGTGGTCGAAGCATCGCGGGCGCTGGGGGGACTTACTTGCCTCATCAACAATGCCTCGGTGTTTGAGCCCGATGTGGTGGGTTCGATTACCCAGGCGAGCTGGGGCCAGCATCTTAATACCAACTTGCGGGCGCCGGTGTTCCTGAGCCAGGCGTTCGCCAGGCAACTGCCGGGGACGGCCATCGGCAACATCATCAGCATCATCGACCAGCGGGTGTGGAAACTGACGCCCAAGTTCTTCTCCTACACGGCGTCGAAATCCGCCCTGTGGACTGTGACGCGGACACTGGCGCAAGCTCTGGCGCCGCGCATCCGGGTTAACGCCATCGGCCCCGGGCCGGCGCTGCCGAGTGTCCGCATGGACGAAGAAGAATTCGCCAAGCAATCGCGCCTCACGCTCCTTGGAAGGGCCACGTCGCCCGCGGAAATATCGGCGGCGGTAAAATTCATCCTGTCGCAGCCGGCATTGACCGGGCAAATGATCGTGCTCGACGGCGGACAACATCTCGCCTGGGCGACGGCGGATGTCACAGAGGTCAATGAATGAACAAGAAACCGATGATCAGCCACCATGTGGCCAGCGGGAAGGCGAAGCTCCGGCATGTGTTCGTGCGCGATCTCGAAGTCATGGCGATCCTCGGCATCCATGCGCATGAGAAAACGGCACCGCAGCGCATTGTCGTCAACATCGATCTCTCGGTGAAGGAGGGCGATAATCCCCTGATCGACGAAATCGGCAATGTGGTGAGCTATGAGATCGTGGTGAAGAAGGTCGAGGCGATTGTGGCAGAGGGCCATGTCAATCTTGTCGAGACCCTGGCGGAATTGATCGCCGCCGCCTGCCTCAAGGACCGCCGCGTGATGGCGGCAAGGGTCAGGATCGAAAAGCCCGAGATCATTCCGAATGCGCGCAGCGTTGGGGTTGAGATCGAGCGGGGGCGGTAAGGAAAAGGGCCCCTCGTCCGGCCGCTCGCCGGCTCGCGGCGTTCGGGGCTCAAATCATGCCACTGGCATGATTTGCCGGGCGTCGCCCGTCGCCCCTCACCCTCCCATTGCTGTCGCAATGGGCCCCAACCCTCTCCCCGCAAGCGTGGAGAGGGAAAGTAAGCCAATCTTCCCTCGCCCCATGGAATGGGGAGAGGGTTGGGGCCCGCCGTGCGTTAGCGCGGTGGGAGGGTGAGGGGGCTTGCCGCGAGCGCGCCGCGAAGGGTATCGATTACATGATCCATGCTTTCATAAACATCGGCGTTGGTGAAGCGGATAACGCGGTAGCCAAGCTGATTGAGGTATGAGGTGCGCCGGGCATCATGGTTGTGCTCTTCCGGAGTTTCGTGCGTTTCGCCGTCTATCTCAATGATCAGTTTTCTTGCCCGGCAGATGAAATCGGCAAAGTACGGACCCACGGGCTCTTGCCGTACGAATTTGCAACCATCGATCTGGCGGTTGCGGAGGGCGGACCATAGTTTGTTCTCGGCCGCGGTGGCGTCGCGCCTGAACTGCCGGGCGCGGGAGGTGGATTTGGGATCGGAACTGCGCATGGCTATTTGTAGCAGATGCGGAGCGGCCCCTCACCCTCCCATGGCTTTGCCATGGGCCCCAACCCTCTCCCCGTTTTACGGGGAGAGGGATAAAAGAGAATCATGACTGGTCCAGAGATCATCCGCGATTTTGTTTCGCGGCTGCCGGGGAAGCCGGGCGTCTATCGCATGATCGATGCGAAGGGCGATGCCATCTATGTGGGCAAGGCGCGGAACCTGAGGAACCGGGTTTCGAGCTATACGCGGATGGGCGGGCACACCCAGCGCATCGCGGCGATGATAGCACTCACGGCCACCATGGAATTCGTGACCACAGAGACGGAAGCGGAGGCCCTGCTGCTTGAAGCCAATCTCATCAAGAAGCTGAAGCCCCGCTACAATGTGATATTCCGCGACGATAAATCCTTTCCCTATATCCTCATCGCCAAGGATCATGGCGTCGCGCAACTCGCCAAACATCGGGGTGCCCGCAATCGCAAGGGAAACTATTATGGGCCATTCGCTTCCGCCGGGGCGGTCAACCGCGCGATTAACACATTACAGAAAGCGTTTCTTATAAGATCCTGTAATGACAGTGTTTACGAGAATCGCACACGGCCCTGCCTGCTGTATCAGATCAAGCGCTGCTCGGCGCCTTGCGTGAACTATATCGATCTTCCCGCCTATGGCGAACTGGTGCGCGAGGCGGAAGCGTTTCTCAGCGGCAAGAGCCAGGCGGTGAAGGCGGAACTTGCGGGATTGATGGAAGAAGCCTCGGGCAAGCTCGACTTCGAACAGGCGGCGCGCATCCGCGACCGCATCCAGGCCATGAGTTTCGTCACCGCCCAGCAGGGGATCAATCCCCAGCACGTCGAAGAGGCCGATGTCTTCGGCCTGGCCCAGGAGGGCGGTCACACCTGTATCCAGGTGTTCTTCTTCCGCTCCGGCCAAAACTGGGGCAACCGGGCGTATTTCCCGCGCGCCGACAAGTCTTTCGTACCGGGCGAAATCCTGGCCTCGTTCCTCGCCCAGTTCTATGACGACAAGCCGGTGCCGAAGTGCGTACTGCTGTCGCATGAGATCGAAGAGCGGGCACTTCTGGAAGAAGCGCTGACGCGGCTGGCGGGCAAAAAGATCGGTGTTGCGGTTCCCCGGCGGGGCGAAAGAAAGCTGCTGGTGGAACATGCCGTCACCAATGCGCGGGAAGCCATGGGACGGAGAAACGCCGAATCCTCCTCGCAGGCCAAATTGCTGGAAGGGGTGGCGCGCGTGTTCGGCCTGCCGGAAACGCCAAAACGCATCGAAGTGTATGACAATTCCCATATCCAGGGAACCAATCCGGTGGGTGCAATGGTGGTGGCGGGGCCGGAGGGGCTTTTGAAATCGCAATACCGCAAGTTCAATATCCGGTCTGCCGATGTGATCGCGGATGATTTCGCCATGATGCGGGAAGTGCTGACGCGGCGTTTTTCGAGACTGCTCAAGGAACAGGAGGTGCGGGGCGAGGTGCCTGACTGGCCCGACCTGGTGCTGATCGACGGCGGGCAGGGCCAGCTTTCGGCGGTCAAGGCGGTGCTGGACGAGTTGGGCCTGTTCAATCTCCCGGTGGCGGGCGTGGCCAAGGGGCCGGACCGCGATGCCGGGCGCGAGCATTTCTATGTGCCGGGCAAGCCCTCCTTCATGCTCGAAGCCCGCGATCCGGTGCTCTACTATATTCAGCGCTTGCGCGATGAGGCGCATCGTTTTGCCATCGGCACCCACCGGGCGAAAAGGTCCAAGGGCCTGAGCGCCAATCCACTCGACGATATTCCCGGCATCGGGCCCAGGCGCAAGAAAGCCTTGCTCCAGGCCTTCGGATCGGCGAAAGCGGTGGCGCAGGCAAGAGTCGCGGATTTGTCGGGGGTCGAAGGCGTGAGCCGTACCATGGCGCAGGCCATTTACGATCACTTCCACTAGGGCATGTTCCGCCAAAGTGTGTACACTTTGGCGGCAAGAACATGCTCCAGTGGGTTAAACTGGCGCATTTTCCTGTCCGGAAAGTGGATTCCACTTTCCGGGAAAATGCGCTAGGGCGCAGAATGAGCAACATCGCGAATCGTGCAGGTATGGGGAAAGTGGCGAGCTATTCGAAAATCTGGAATCTCCCCAACATCCTGACCTACGGGCGAATCCTGGCCGTGCCGCTGGTGGCGGGTCTTCTCATGTATGGCGGAAACGCGGCGCGCTGGTTTGCGCTGGCGATTTACGTGGCGGCGGCGATCACGGATTTCCTCGACGGTTATCTGGCGCGCAAATGGCAGCAGCAATCCTCGCTCGGCATCATGCTGGATCCGATCGCCGACAAGGTGCTGGTAGCCGTAGTGCTGCTCGTGCTTTCCGCCGACGGGATATTGTTTGGCGGCCACATCTGGGCGGCAATTATCATCGTGGCGCGCGAGGTTCTGGTGTCGGGCTTGCGCGAATATCTCGGCGAGCTCAAGGTTTCAGTGCCGGTCACCAAGATCGCCAAATGGAAGACCACGGTGCAGTTTCTCGCCATCGGCTTTTTAATCGCGGGGCCTGCTGGCGACCGGCTCGTTCCCTATGTCACCGAATTCGGAATCGGGCTGTTGTGGATCGCCGCCGGGCTCACGCTTTATACCGGCTATGATTATTTCCGCGCCGGTATCGGCCATGTGGTGGATTGAGCATGAGAGTTTTGTATTTTGCACTGGTGCGCCAGCTTGTGGGGCGGAGCGAAGATACTATTGAGATTCCCGCCAGTGTCACGACCGTCGGTCAACTGATAGATTTCCTCAGCCAGCGCGACGAGGGCTGTGCCGCCGCCTTCGCCGACCGCCGGAAGCTTCGCGCCGCTGTCGACAAGGTCCATGTTTCACTTGATGCCCCCATCACCGGGGCTCGCGAAGTCGCCTTCTTCCCGCCGGTGACGGGCGGCTGACACCACCGATGCGGCTCAATGTCTATTTGCAGAAGGCAGGGATCGGCAGCCGCCGCGAGGCGGAACGGCTGGTATCGGAAGGCCGCGTCAGCATCAATGGCAAGGAGGCCTCGGCCACCATGCCGGTTTCGGAGGGCGATGCGGTCACGCTCGATGGCCGCGCGGTTGCGCCCGCCACCCGGCCCTTGCCGCGCCTGTTCCTGCTCAACAAGCCGCTCGATTTCCTGGTGACACACCGCGATCACAAGGGACGAAGCACGATTTTCGATTTGCCGGCGCTCCAGCCGCCACGATGGCCCGCGAGCATGCCAAGGATCATGACGGTCGGACGCCTCGATGTGAACAGCGAGGGCTTGCTGCTGCTGTCCTCGGATGGCCCCTTGGCGCAAGCGATGATGAGTCCCGTGACCGCGCTGGCGCGGGTTTACCGCGTAAGGGTGCGCGGCCGTCTCGATCCTGGCGCTATCGAGGCTTTGGCGAAGGGCATCGTCATTGACGGAGTGAGCTACCGGGGCGCGGAGTTTGTCGAAGAATATGGCACGGGCGGGCGCAGCAATTCCTGGTACCGGGTGCTTCTGAAGGAAGGCAAGAATCGTGAAATCCGCAAGCTGATGGAGCACTTCGGCTGCGTGGTAAACCGGCTGATCCGGGTTCAATACGGCCCCTTCCATCTCGAAGGATTGCCCAGCGGGTCGGTACAGGAAGCAGCGCCCGAGAGGGTAGCGGAACTCCTCAAGTTTTTGGCGGCGCGCGGCCTTGGGTTTTAGGCCGCCTTGGCAGCCGAGCGGACGGCGTTTGCATAGGTATCAATCAGCGTGCGCGAGATATTGCCCGGCCTGAATTTATAGGGGCCGATTTCGGAAACGGGGGTGACTTCCGCCGCCGAGCCCACGATGAAGCACTCGTTATAAGAAGGCAGATCGCCGGGCATGATGCGGCTTTCAATCACCTCAAGACCCTGCTGGCGCGCCAGGGCAATCACCGTCTGGCGGGTCAATCCATTCAGGAAGCAATCGGCAACCGGTGTGTGGATGGCACCATCGCGCGTGAAAAAAATATTGGCGCCGGTGCATTCGGCCACGCGGCCCTGCCAGTCCAGCATCATGGCATCGGCATAACCCTTCTTCTCGGCCTTATGCTTGGAGATGGTGCAGATCATGTAAAGGCCGGCGGCCTTGGCATGAACAGGCGCGCATTGCGGATCTGGCCTGCGGTAATCGGCAATGTCGAGCCGGATGCCCTTCATCTTGGTTTCAGGGTCAAACATGGAAGGCCAGTTCCACGTGGTGATGGCAACATGGATTTTGTTGTGCTGGGCCGAGACCGACATCATTTCCGATCCCCGCCAGGCAACGGGGCGCACATACTGGTCGCCGCCGCCGTTCAGCTCAACGGCCCGGGCTTTCGCCGCATCAAGCTGCTCAACCGTGTAGGGGATTTCAAAATCCAGGATCTCGGCTGATTTCCTAAAGCGGATGGAATGTTCGCGCGATTTGAAAATGGCGCCGCCATAGGCGCGCTCGCCCTCGAACACCGAGGAGGCATAGTGCAGCCCATGGG
>JBOHKD010000023.1:0-11014 GCA_050728895.1 Aestuariivirga sp. | reverse complement strand
GCATGGTGGCGTCGGCCCCTTGTTCCTGCTGGGCAGGAGCGACAAGCACCTGTCCCTGGAAGCCGCCATCCTCGGTCGTGCCCGCCGTACCGCCAAGCGATCCCAGAATTTTGGGACCGGGAGCGCGGCTGGCAATTACCTGGGATTCCGAGCCGTCTTCGTTGATGACGGTCTTCATGTAGGTCTGCTCGTCGGAGGCCTCGGCCAGCGGCTGGTCCTCGATTTTCTCGATGCCTTGCTCGTCTGCCTGATCGCCGGGGGCTTTCTGGACGGCCAGCCTGGTTGTCTTGGTTTGCTGCGGAACGCCGTCGATGGCGCCCGTTTCGCTCTTGCCGCCTTGGCCCTTTAACTGCTTGACTTCGAAGGTGAGTGCCTCGACCTGGCCGACGAGCTGGCGCATTTGGTCTTCCATCTGGCTCAGGCGCACCGCCAGTTCGGATGCCGACTGGGCCATCGCCGGGGCAATCAAGACCCCCGCCAAAATTGCCGCAGCCACCGAAGATCGCAGATATTTCAACATGTCCGGCACCATTTTTCAACCGTGCGGTTGTCCATTGTCATGGCCTGCAACTGAACCGCAAAGGCGGTAAAATTGAGGCTATGCAAGGGGTCAGGCAACAAACACCGCGACTGTGGCTACTTCGCACCACCCGTAATCACGGTGACGGCGCGCCGGTTCTGCGACCAGCACTGTTCGGCGTCGCACAGCGCCACTGGGCGCTCCTTGCCATAGGCGATGGAGGAAATCCGGCTGCCGTCGATCCCTTGCGCAACGAGGAATTCGCGTGTCGCGGTTGCCCGCCGGGCGGAGAGCGAAATGTTGTATTCGCGCGTTCCGCGTTCATCGGCATGGCCTTCGACCTGGGTGGTAACGGCGGGATACTGGCTGAGCCAGGCCGCCTGCTTGCGCAGCGTCTCCTGGGCTTCCGGCGCCAGCGTCGATTGGTCTTCGGCGAAATAGATGCGGTCGCCCACATTCACCGCGAAATCCTGATCCGAGCCGGGCTTGGCAACGCCAGTGCCCGTTCCCGCCTCGAGGTCGGGCGTATTCTTCTTCGAGCAAGCCGCCAACGCAAGGAAACAGCAGCAAATAGCCGCTATCTTGTAGCTGGCGATACGAGACATCATTCTTTCCACTCCTCCGGCGGGATCCACCCCGGCAATCCAATCGCCCGGCATTTTGGGGCGGGATGGTTAATTTTTCCTCCCTCCTCCGCGCGGGGAGGGTGGCGCGTTAGCGCCGGGTGGGGTCTATCAGCTGGTCTTGGCGCCACCCGTTATGATCGTGACGGCGCGGCGGTTCTGCGACCAGCACTGCTCGGCATCGCACAGCGCCACCGGGCGCTCCTTGCCATAGGCGATGGAGGAAATCCGGCTGCCGTCGATGCCTTGCGCGATCAGAAACTCCCGCGTAGCCGTGGCACGGCGGGCGGAAAGCGAAATGTTGTATTCGCGCGTTCCCCGCTCATCGGCATGGCCCTCGATCTGAACCGTCACATTCTGGTACTGGCTGAGCCATGCCGCCTGCTTGCGCAGTGTTTCCTGGGCCTCCGGCGCCAGAGTCGACTGATCTTCGGCGAAATAGATGCGGTCGCCGACATTTACGGCGAAGTCTTTTTCCGAGCCCGGCGAAGCCTGCCCGGCGCCGCTGCCTGCCTCGAGATCGGGCGTATTTTTCTTGGAACAGGCGGCGAGCGCCAGCACGCAGCAGAAGGCTGCGGCAATCTTGAAACTCGTGGACGTCTTCATTTATGGTTTTCCCGTTGCTTTGCTTAGTTCAGTCTCGGCGACCACGCCGGATCGGAGGCGAATTGCGGCGTCGGCAACTGTTGTTCGTTGTAGCCGGTGATATCGACCGAATAGAGTTGCGGGCCGCCGGTTTCTCCCGGTGAATCGCGGAAGAACATCAGCACGCGCCCATTCGGCGCCCAAGTCGGCCCTTCGTTGTGAAAGCCTTCGGTGAGGATACGCTCCCCCGAACCATCCGGCTTCATGACGCCGATGGCGAACTTGCCCTGGGACTGCTTGGTGAAGGCGATATATTTTCCTTCCGGCGACCAGACCGGGGTGGAATAGCGGCCGTCGCCGAAACTAATGCGGGTTTGGCCCGAGCCATCCACCGCCATCGCATAGATCTGCTGGGTCCCGCCACGGTCCGATTCAAACACCACTTGGCTGCCATCGGGCGAATAGCTGGGCGCGGTATTGATCGAGGGCACATTGGTTAGTTGCCTGACCTCGCGCGAGCGCAGGTCGAGTTCGTAGATGTTGGAGTTGCCTCCATCCTGGAGGCTCATGATGACCTTCTGGCCGTCGGGCGAAAAGCGCGGGGCAAAACTCATGTTGGGAAATTCGCCGACGATCTCGCGCTGCTTGGTGTCGATGTTCATCAGATAGACGCGCGGCACCGCGCTGCCAAACGACATGTAGGTAATTTCCTGGGCATTGGGCGAGAAGCGCGGCGTCAGCACGAGATCCGTGCCATCCGTCAAGGCATGTGGATTGAAACCGTCCTGGTCCATGATGGCGAGCTTCTTCACGCGGCTGTCCTTGGGGCCAGATTCATCCACAAAAACCACGCGCGTGTCGAAATAACCTTCAATGCCGGTAAGCTGCTTGTAGATTACATCGGCGATAAGATGGCCGATGCGGCGCATGTTTCTGGGCGAGGTGGTAAATTGCTGGGCCGCGATCTGCTGCTGGGTATTGACATCCCACAGGCGGAATTCGATCCTTACCTTGCCGCCGTCCATGAACAACTGGCCGGTCACCAGCGCCTTGGCCTGGATTTGCCGCCAGCCGGCGAACCGCGGCTCCTGGGTGAAATCGGTGACCTGTTCAATGAAGGATTCGGGCGGCAGCGGGTTAAAATAGCCCGACCGGCCGAGGTCGTTGGTGATGACCTGGGTCATGGTAAGGCCGCCCTCCTCCGCTCCATCGCCCGCCAGAAACGGTGCGATCGCGATGGGGAGCGGATTGATGCGGCCGCCTTCGACCGTGCCTTCGACCGCCTTGGCTTCCTGTACCACCGCCAGAACCATGAACAGGAAGGCCAACACGCCAAGCAGGTGGCCGAAGGCCGGGTGTTTGAGAGTGTGGATCATTATCTTCTAGCTGTCGCCTAACTGTCGAACATGAGGTTGGGATTAAAATCGAGGGTGTTGTCTTTCCAAAGATCGTAGCGGTCCTGGGGCAGGAAACCGTAGTCCTGGCATTCGATGAGGGCAGCGACCGCCGAGCGCGCGGTTGCGTCGAACAGCGGGTCGGAATTGATACTCTGAACTTCCGGAGCGCCTTCGAGCGTACCCTGCCGCGTCAGCCGGAAATGGATGCGGACCGATATGTTGGCCTCGCGAGCACCCGGCGGCACTGTCCAGCACTCCTTGACCCGAGACACCAGCGCATCGACGATGGTGCCGACGACTTGATCGTCCGCACCCTGAAGATTAGCTTCGCCCGCGGCCGGCTCGGCATCGGTTTCCGAGGACTGTTCGGGAGCCTTGGACTCGTCGACCTTGTTGAGGAAGGCTTCGAGCTTGGCGACGTCGAATTTTTCCTTTTTCTTCTTCGGCTTTTCCTTGGGCTTTACTTCGGCCTTCTTCGGCGGCTCTTTCTTGGTCTCTTCCTTCTTGGGTTCCGGCTTGTCAGCCACTTCCTTCTTGATAAGCTCTTTCAAGGGATCGGAATCGAGAGGTTTCGGCTCCTCTTTCTTGGGTTCCGGCGGCGGCGGCTCGGCCGATGCCTCCTTGACGGCCTTCACTTCCTTTTCAGCAATTTTGGGAGCTGGCTCCGATTTCTTCACGGTCTCGGACTTCTTCGGCGCCGGTTTTTCCTTTGGTTTTTCTGCCTCTTTCACCATCGCCATTCGCTTGGATTGATCGGCGATATTGCTGATATCGACTTCGATCGCCTCTTGCGGTTTGACCTCGAACGCATCGCGGTTGGGAAGCACGGCGAGAGCCGCGACCAGAATGGCTGCATGCAGCACCAGCGATGTCGTGAGGCTCCAGCGCATCGCTAGTTTTGCGCCTTTATCTTAGGCGCATTTTCGGCATCGCCGGTGACGAGGCCGATCTTGCGGTAGCCGGCACCGTTCAGAAGCCCCATGACTTCCATCACCGAGCCATAGGAAACACTGGTGTCGGCGCGCACGAAGACCTGTTCCTCATAACCGTTCTTGACGATGGCCACGAGCTTCGGCGCCAATTGAACGAGCGCGATTCTGCTTTCCTGGAGATAGATCGCCCCGTCGGCCCGTACCGTGATGGTGATGGGTTCGGTTGAACTGTCGAGCTGCTTGGCTTGCGTTTTGGGCAATTCGATGGGAACGCCGGAGGTCATCAACGGTGCCGCCACCATGAAGACGATGAGCAGCACCAGCATGACATCGACCAGCGGTGTCACATTGATTTCGTGCATGGCGCCGCGCGGCGGGGTACGGCGTGAATTGCGCCGCATATACCCTCTCGCTCCACCTGTCGCCGCACCCATCCCTATACCCGCTCGTCTAGCTGGCGTGAAATAATCGAGGAGAATTCATCGGCGAAATTCTCCAGCCTGCTCCCAATCTTCGCTGCGTCGGCCGTGTACATATTGTAAAAGATTGTCGCCGGTATGGCGGCAAGAAGGCCGATGGCTGTGGCGAAAAGCGCCTCCGCGATGCCCGGCGCCACCACGGAAAGATTGGTGTTCTGCGAATTGGCGATGGCCTGGAACGAGGTCATGATGCCCCACACCGTGCCGAACAGGCCGATGAAGGGAGCGGCGGCACCCGTCGTTGCAAGGAACAGGAGGCGCGCTTCAATTGCCCCCATTTCCTTCTGGATCTGCACGTCCATGACCTTTTCGATGCGCTTCTGGACGCCCTGAAAACCGGCCCGCAATGCCGCGTCCTGGCTGCGTTTCCACTCCCGCATGGCCGCCATGAAAATCGCCGACAGTCCCAGATTGCCGCGCGCTCCCAACGCCAGATAGAGGTCTTCCAAGGACTGTCCGGACCAAAACGTCTGTTCGAAGCGATCATTGGCGCCATTCATGCGGCGCACGGCAAAGAATTTCTCGATGATGATGGCCCAGCCCCAGATCGAGGCAGCGCCGAGTCCCACCATGACCAGGAACACCGGCCAGCTCGCCTGCATGACAAGATTCCAGAGAGAAATGTGTCCGCCCTGGGCTAGCGTATCGACGACTACCGGATCCATATTTCTCTTCCCACAACCGGAGTTACGTCCCGAACCCCCGCGACATTCCGGCGTCCATTTCTGGCGAGACGCCCTGAAACAGGTCAAATCTGTCGAAACTGCGGCGATTCGCTTGCGCTTCGGCGGAATGAGGAGGCGTCAACCGGAACTCCGGCTTACTTGTGAGAACCGTGGTTAACTTATAGTTAAAGCTCTGATTCAGGATGGAAATTCAGAGCGGCACCCATCGCTTTTGGCAATCGTTTCGGACGCCCTTCCTTATCGACCAGCGCCACCGTTACCCGGACCGAAAACAGGCGGTCACCGGCCCTCTTGACTACCTGTTCGATCTCAATCCGCGCCCCCGCCAATTCGAGAAACCGGGTTTCGACCTCCAGAAGATCGTCGATCCTCGCCGGTTTCAGAAACTCGCAAACCATGCGCCTGACGGCAAAGGCCATGCCCTCCAGCCTCGCATGGTGAATGCCGCGAAGCCTCAGGCAATCGGAGCGCGCCCGCTCGCAGAATTTGAGATAGTTCGCATGGTAGACCACACCCGAAAAATCCGTGTCTTCATAATAAACCCGCACCGGCAGCACATGCACGTCACCCGTAATCCGGCCCGCGGCATCGGGCCAGCGATCAGACATCGTCATCGCCCAACGGCAGCAGCCCTTGGGTGATTTCCGGCCGCTGCGGCACCACGAGCCCCAAATGTTTGAAGGCCTGCGGCGTCAGTAATCGCCCGCGCGGCGTGCGATTGAGCAGGCCCTGCTGCAACAGATAGGGCTCGACAATGTCTTCGATGGCATCGCGGGATTCCGAAAGCGATGCCGCGATGGTGTCGATGCCAACCGGCCCGCCGCCGAAATTGACGGCAATGCAGGTAAGATAGAGATGGTCGAGCGCGTCAAGGCCGCGATGATCGACATCGAGATGGCGCAGTGCCGCGTCGACGGCGGGCCGGTCGATCAGCTTGGTTCCGGCGACGGCGGCAAAGTCGCGCACCCGGCGGAGCAGCCTTCCGGCAACGCGCGGCGTGCCGCGCGAGCGCTTGGCGATTTCGCGTGCCCCGTCTTCGGAGACGGCGAGCCGCAGCACGCGGGCACCACGCTTGACGATGTCGAGCAGCTCTTCATCCGTATAGAAATCGAGCCGCACCGGAATACCAAAACGGTCGCGGAGCGGCGTGGTGAGAAGTCCGGTCCGTGTCGTGGCGCCGATGAGCGTGAATTTCGCCAGATCGATTCGGACCGAACGTGCCGCCGGGCCTTCGCCGATGATAAGATCGAGCTGGAAATCCTCCATGGCGGGATAGAGGATTTCCTCGACCGCCGGATTGAGCCGATGGATTTCGTCGATGAACAGCACGTCGCGGTCTTCGAGATTGGTGAGAAGTGCCGCCAGATCGCCCGCCTTGGCAATCACGGGTCCCGATGTGGCGCGAAAATTGACTCCGAGTTCGCGCGCCATGATCTGGGCCAGAGTCGTCTTGCCAAGCCCCGGCGGCCCCGCGAACAGCACATGGTCCAGCGCCTCGCCGCGCGCCTTCGCCGCCTGAATGAAAACGCGCAAATTCTGCTTGACCTTGGTCTGCCCGACGAATTCGTCAAGCCGCTGCGGCCGAAGATGCGTGTCGATGGCATCCTCAGGTTTTGGTTCGCGGTCGAGGAGGCGTTGGGTCACGAAACCGCCAGCTCCCTAAGCGCCAGGCGGATGATCTTCTCCGTCGGCTGATCATCGCCGCCCTTTTTCAGCGCCGCAGCAACTGCGCCTCCGGCTTGCACCTGGCCGTAACCGAGATTGACAAGGGCCGAGACGGCATCGCGCGCCGCGGTGGGTTTCGGCCCGTCGAGTTGGTCCTGAAGCCTCGCCAACACGGTATCCGCACCGGCAAAGGCCGGGACCTTGTCCTTAAGTTCAAGCACAATGCGCTCGGCCAGTTTCTTGCCCACTCCTTGCGCCCGCCCGATCATCGCCTTGTCCTGAAAGGCAATGGCATTGGCCACCTCATGAGCCGAAAGGATGGAGAGGATTGCCAATGCCACCTTGGTGCCCACGCCCTGCACCGTCTGCAGCAGCCGGAACCAGTCGCGCTCATGGGGCGAGGCAAAGCCCACCAGCCGGATCATGTCCTGGCTCACCAGCATTTCGGTGTGAACCTCGGCGAATTCGCCCGGCGGAGGCAATGCGCCCATGGTCTTTGACGAACAGAAAACATGATAGCCGACGCCCCCCACATCGACGATCACCCAATCGGGTCCATAAGAATCGATCCTGCCCTTGAGTTTGCCGATCATGGATGGGTGTCCGGCGCAATAATTTCAATTTCGGGAAAGTAAGTGCGAAAGCGGGTAGCATCGCGCGTCAACAATCGGTAATTTTTGACTGCCGCATGTGCGCCAATAAGGAAATCTGGCAGGCTTTGGTTACGTAACCCGCCTCTCTGCCGATAGTCCTGGAAGGCTTTGCCGGCCCGAAAAGCCGCGGCCCAGGGTAAATCTTCACGTTCCATCCAAACGGTGCTGACGATCCGCTCAAACGCAGCCGGATCGACGTAAGGAACGGATGCCTCGGCATAGATGATCTGGTTGATCACAAGACTTCCGCTTTTTGAAAGTTCCGCAAGATGATGCGCCGCCCAATCGCTCCACGCTGGGCGATCTTCGATCACATCGACAAGCACATTTGTGTCAATCAGGGTCGAGGTCATTAAATGGGCCGCGCGTCAATTCCATTAATTCTTCGGATGTCATCGGAATACGCTTGGCCTTCCGGCCCATCTCTTGAAGGTGTTTTACAAGTTTCACTCCGGCATTCGCATTTTCTTCATTCTCCATGCCGGTCAGCACGATTTTGTCGCCATCTTCGGCAAAGCCGACATTGCTGCCCGGCCCTACGCCCAGCTTTTCGCGGATCGCTTTCGGAATGGTGACTTGGCCTTTGCTGGTGATACGCATAGTAATACCTCTCCGGTATTACTTAGTAGATTATCGAGAACAAGTCAAGAACAAACCAGTACCCGCGAGGTCCGATGATGAGCATGGCAAATGGCGATGGCCAGCGCATCCGTCGAGTCCGCCGTTTTCATCAGGGCACGCGGCAGCAGAAGCTTCACCATGTGCTGGACCTGAACCTTCTCCGCGTGCCCCGCCCCCACCACCGATTTCTTGATGACGTTGGGAGCATATTCGCTCACCGGAATGCCGAGCTGGGCGGGCGCCAGCATCGCCACGCCGCGCGCCTGCCCGAGCTTCAGCGTGGCGCGCGCATCCTTGTTGACGAAGGTTTCCTCGATCGCCGCCTCCTCGGGCGCGAACTCGCGCAACACGGCGAGGAGTTGTGTGTGAATCTGCAACAGCCGTTCAGGCAGGGCCGCATCCGGCTCCGAATGCACGCTGCCGTCCGCGATATAGGACAGCCGCGAGCCCTCCTGTTCGATGATGCCCCAGCCGGTGTTGCGCAACCCCGGATCGATGCCGATGATTCGGATCATGGTCGAAGGTTAGCAGATCACGCGGCGTTGAGCTTCTCCAGCACATCGTCAGTGATGTCTGCGTTGGAGAATACATTCTGCACGTCGTCATCTTCGTCCAGCGCCTCGATCAGCTTCAGCAGACTTTCGGCCTTCTCCTGATCGATGGGCGTCATGACCTTGGGTTTCCACACGATCTTGACGCTTTCGGCCTCGCCCAGCTTCGCGGTCAACGCCGATGCCACTTCGCCGGTATTCTCAAAGGCGCAGGTGATGACGTGGCCATTTTGATCGGACACCGCATCGTCGGCGCCCGCATCGATGGCGGCCTCAAGGAGAGCATCCGCCGAGCCCTTGTCCAGCTTGTAGGAAATTTCACCGGCGCGCGCGAACAGGAAAGAGACCGATCCCGTCTCGCCGAAATTGCCGCCGAACTTGGTGAAGAGCGCCCGCACATTGGAAGCCGTGCGGTTGCGATTGTCGGTGAGCGCCTCGGCGATTACCGCCACGCCTCCCGGCCCATAGCCCTCATAGCGCACCGCCTCGTAGTTTGCCGCCTCGCCACCCGTGGCCTTTTTGATCGCCCGTTCGATGGTGTCCTTCGGCATATTCTCCGCGCGGGCATTCTGGATCGCCAGCCGCAATCTCGAATTGGCGTCGGGATCGGGCAGCCCCGCCTTCGCCGCGACAGTGATTTCGCGGCCCAGCTTGGAAAAAACCCGCGAGCGGACTTTGTCCTGCCTGCCCTTGCGGTACATAATGTTCTTGAATTGCGAATGCCCGGCCATGGCCCGCGTTATAGACGCGAGGGTGCGCCCGAAACAAGCCGCTTAACCCGTCATTAAACCTGTTCGAGTCAAACTTGCCCGCCTTCAATGTGTGGGAGTTTGCGTAATGACGATGCGGCGCGAGTTGACGGACGAATTTTCCTTTGCGGCCGAAGGCATGGCGGGCACCGCCGCCGCCTTAGCCTTGCGCCGGGTGCGGTCGCTCGCTGATCAATTGCCTTCCAGCCGGATGTTTGCATCAATCGCCACCCTGACCGAAATTTCCCGCCGGATTGAAACCAGCCTGGAAACCGCCCACGACGCTTTCGCCTCTGGCGATGGCGATACGGCGGCACTCGAATTCGCCCGATCCATCGTCCAGATGGACCGCCTGGCCGCGGCGGCTGGCCATGAGCCCGATAAAGCCGACAAGCTCCCCGAATATTTGAGGAAGCGCCGCTAGAGTCTTCATTAATAACCGTCATTCCGGCGAAAGCCGGAATCCATGTCTGTTATGGACCCCGGCTTTCGCCGGGGTGACGAATAGGGAAAACTACCAGAAGCCAACCTCGACCGCCTTGCATTGTATATCCCTTTGGGATATACATGAACCATGACCCAATCTTCGGTGTTCAAATCCAACAAGAGCCAGGCTGTCCGGCTGCCCAAGGCCGTGGCACTGCCGGAGCATGTGAAGCGCGTCGAGATCATCCGGCAGGGAACGGCGCGGATGATTCTCCCGGCGGGCGGAAGCTGGGCGGAGTTCTTTGCCGGTCCCCGGATTGACGCCGATTTCCTGAACAACCGGGCGCAACCCTTGCCGCAGCACCGCAAAGATTCCTGATGCTCGCCTATCTGCTGGATACGGACACTTGTATCCATGCAATGAAAAAGCGCAGCCGCTCACTCGCCGAACGTTTTGCCGCCAATGACGGACGCATGGCGGTTTCCGATGTCACCCTCTTTGAACTTTATTATGGCGCATGGGCCTACGACAATCCGCCGCGGCGGATCGCCATCATCGAAAACTTTGCCGCGAGGCTCGAACTTCTTCCTTTCGACAGCCGCGCCGCCCTGCACGCGGGCCAGATACGCTCGGCACTTGGGCGCCAAGGGCGAATGATCGGAGCCTATGATGTGATGATCGCCGGCATCGCAAGATCGCAGGGCCTGATACTGGCGACCAACAATCTGCGGGAATTCGAGCGGGTCGAAGGGCTGAGGGTAGAGAGATGGAAGTGATCCCGGCCTGAGCCATCAATGCAACTGTCAACGATTAATGTTCTTGTACACGTTGATTTCATTTCGGCAGAGGTACGAGTGGAATTCGAAGAACTCGGCCAGCGTAAATTCTATGTTTATTTTCCAGCTTGTCTAAATTTGCCTTAAATATCTGGTCAGCAAATTTTGCACTGCCGAGATGCTCTTTTGCAATCCCACTTAAGGTGTCGCCTCTTTTCACTTCATAAAGCTTGAAAGCGGATTTTGTTTCAAGTGGGCCTCCCGATTCGAAACCCTCTAGTTCGAGAGCGTCGAGATCTTTTGAGAGCTTTACTAAAGTTGGAGGCCTATAGAGCTTATTGTCCCTAAGC
>JBOHKD010000022.1:0-11314 GCA_050728895.1 Aestuariivirga sp. | reverse complement strand
GGCCTATGTGCTGCCCTGTATCGCCGGTCATGTGGGGGCCGATACGGCCGGCATGGTGCTGTCCGAGGCGCCGCATGAGTCGGATGAGATCATGCTGGCGGTGGATGTGGGCACCAATGCCGAAATCGTGCTGGGCTCCAAGGCGCGCCTCCTTGCCTGTTCCTCGCCCACGGGACCCGCTTTCGAGGGCGCCCAGATTTCCTGCGGACAGCGCGCCGCTCCCGGTGCTATCGAGCGTATCCGCATCGACGCGCAAACGCTTGAGCCGCGCTACCGCGTCATCGGCTGCGACAAGTGGTCGGATGAAGAGGGTTTCGAGGACGCCATTGCCCAAACGGGCGTCACCGGCATCTGCGGGTCCGGCATCATCGAAGTGATCGCCGAAATGTATCTCGCCGGGATCATCAATCAGGATGGCCTGGTCGATGGCGCGCTGGCCGCCCGCAGCGCCCGCATCGAGTCTTACAAGCGCACCTTCAACTATTTGATCCGTGACGGGAGCCCGCGCCTCCAGATCACCCAGAACGACGTGCGCGCCATCCAGCTTGCCAAGGCGGCACTTTATGCCGGGGTGCGCTTGCTGATGGATAAGCTCGCGATCGAACAAATCGGCAAGATCAGGCTCGCTGGAGCCTTCGGCAGCCATATCGATGTGAAATACGCCATGATCCTGGGACTGATTCCCGATTGCGATCTGGCCCGTGTTCAATCCGCCGGCAATGCGGCCGGCACCGGTGCGCGCATTGCGCTCCTCAATTCCGGGGCCCGCGACGAGATCGAAGCCGTGGTGCGGCGCATCCACAAGATCGAGACCGCCGTTGAGCCCAAGTTCCAGCAGCATTTCGTCGAAGCGATGGCAATCCCGCACAAGACGGCGTCCTATCCGAACCTGTCGAAGGTGGTGACCTTCCCGCCACACAAGGAAGTTCAGACCCCGGACGATTCCGGCGGCGCAAGACGGAAACGGCGGCGGGGCTAGCTCAGCATCGTCCAGATGGCGCCTCGCCCAAGTTCCTCGACAAGGCGGGCATGCGCCGCCCTTTCTTCGGCATTGAGCCTTTCGGCAAGCGGGCGCGGGCGCGCCGCAACCGCCGTTGCGCCCTGAGACCATGCCGTGATCCCGGCCTGCGCCGTGGCAAGCGACAGCGCGGTCTGGCGGCCGCCGACCAATTCGATATAGACATCGGCCAGGAGATGCGAATCGAGGAGCGCACCGTGCTGGGCGCGTTTGGAATTGTCGATGCCGTAGCGCTTGCACAAGGCATCGAGGCTGTTGGGACCCATGGGATGCTTGCGGCGGGCAAGTTGCAACGTATCGACAACCCGATCCGGCAGAATCGGGTTTCTTCCCAGCGAACCCAATTCCGCGTTGAGAAAACTCATATCGAAACTGGCGTTGTGAATGACGAGCTGCGAATCCGCGATGAACTCCAGAAACTCATCGGCGATTTTGGCGAAGACCGGCTTGTCCTTCAAGAATATGTCGCTTAATCCATGCACGGCTATGGCTTCGGCGGGAATAACCCGTTGGGGATTGATATAGACATGAAAGGTGCGGCCGCTTGGAACATGGTTGATGAGTTCAACAGCGCCAATCTCGACGATCCTGTGGCCTTGCAAAGGATCAAGCCCGGTGGTTTCGGTATCGAGAATGATTTCTCTCATGGCGATTGCCCGGTATTCTTCAACAGTGCCTTCACGATAGCGCCGATTTGCGATTCGGCGTGAGCCAAGCCTTGCGAGGTATCCACAATAAAATCCGCCCGCGCCCGTTTTTCCGCATCCGGTGCCTGGCGCGCCAGAATGCTTTCCAGTTTTTCTCCGGTCATGCCGGGCCGGCGCAAGACACGTTCCTTTTGCATTTCGGAGGAAGCGGAGACGACCACGATTGCGTCCACTTCGTCTTCCCGGCCCGTCTCGAAGAGCAGCGGGATATCGAGTACGGCGATTGCATGGCCTTTAGCCTTGCAGCGCGCAATGAAATCCTGCTCGCGCTGGCGCACGATTGGGTGCACGGCGGCTTCCAACCGCCGCAGGGCATCGGACTTTCCGACTACGAGTTTCGACAATATCGCGCGGTCAACGGCACCATCGACGATCGCCTGGGGGAATAAATGGGCAACGGCGGCCACTGCCGCTCCGCCTTTTTCATATTGCGCATGGACTTCGGCATCGCTGTCGAATACCGGCACATCGAGGGAGCGGAACAATTTCGCCGTCTCGCTCTTGCCCATGGCGATGGAGCCCGTGAGGCCCACCACGATCATGGCGCGTAATCCGGATCGATATCGCGGGCCACGAGATCATAGAGCTCGTCTGTGACTTCCGGTCTTTTTCCAAACCAAAGTTCAAATCCTCCAACCGCCTGATGCAGGAGCATTCCCAATCCACCGGCAACCGGATGCCCATGCCGTGCCGCATCCAGGAGCAGCGGGGTTTTGAGCGGATTATAGACAATGTCGGTGACGAACGAAGTGGGCGGCAGCCGGGAAAGATCGATGTCGAGCGGCGGCTGACCGCTCATGCCGAGTGCCGTGGCATTTACCAGCAGCACGCATTCGGCCAGCGTCTCATTGCGCTTTTCCCATGCGGAGGGCACCACAACCGGCCCAAAAATCGCGCGCAATTGCTTAGCCCGTTCGAGGGTGCGGTTTATGACAGCAATCTCCGTCATTCCCCTATCCGCCAATGCTCCAATGATGGATTTGGCGGCGCCTCCCGCGCCCAGAACCACGGCTCTTTTATTCTTGAGATTCAAGCCAGGGAGATTGGCAATGAAACCTTCGCCATCGGTGCTGGCGCCGAAAAGCTTATCCTCGCGCCGATAAATGGTGTTGACGGCGCCGAGCCTGCGGACGTTTTCATCGGCAGGCGTAACCAAAAGGCAGGCCTGTTCCTTGTGCGGGATCGTGACATTGCAGCCGAGATATTGGCTTTCCGGCAGATCGGTAATGAACCGCTCTAGGTTTTTAGCCTTTACCGGAACCCGCGAATATGTCCCGGCAAGACGATAGCGCCGCAACCAATAATTGTGAATAAGCGGCGACCTCGAATGACTGATGGGCCAGCCGATGACACAGGCGTTTTTCATGACTCGGCCTCGCCGGTCGATCTTAAAAATTCCAGGAGGGGAAGCAACGGCAATCCAAGTATGGTGAAATAATCGCCCTGGATGTGTTCGAATAATTGGATGCCCTGCCCTTCGAGTTTGTAGGCTCCAACCGAATTTGTAATATCGGCACCCATTCGCACGAGATAGCTTTCCAAAAATGAATCCGAAAAGGCTCGCATCGTCAATTCGGCGCGATCCGAATGTTGCCATACAATTTCGCCGCCCCGCGCGCAGCAAACGGCGGTAACCAGCGTGTGTGTTCGGCCGCGCAAGGCTTTAAGCTGCGAATGGGCCTCGTCGCGGTTTCCCGGCTTGTCATAGGTCCGTCCCGCGAAGGAAAGCACCTGATCGGCGCCGATCACCAGCTTTTCCTTGTGCCGTGTGGACACTGAGATACACTTGGCCGAGGCCAGATGTTGCGCCAGGGCTTGGGGTGCGAGCGCCGCCGCGGCGCGCTTCAGTTTTGCTTCATCGGTAAACGGTTTTTGCGTAACAACCATTATTCCGGCGTTCTCCAGAAGCTGCCGGCGGATTGTGCTGGTCGATGCCAGAATAACCGTCATGGGGTGAGGTCAGCTATTGCGTTCGGCGAGAAGATTGAGCACGGCGGCGGCGGTTTCTTCCACCGATCGCCGGGTCACGTCAATCATCGGCCAGTTGTTCTCTGAGCAGAGCTTCTTCATATACACCATCTCATCGGTGATGTGGCGGGGATCGGCATAGGCCGTTTCCCGCGTTTCATGGAGGGTCAGGAGCCTGTGCCTTCTGATCTGCGCGATGCGCTCGGCACTGGCGATCAAGCCGACAACGAGCGGGTGCTTTAATTCTAATAGCGGCAATGGCACCGGGGTGCTGGGGACGATCGGAACATTGGCGGTCTTGATACCGCGTTGCGACAGATAGATGCTTGTCGGTGTCTTGGAGGTTCTGCTGATGCCCAGCAGTACTACATCGGCCTTGTCGAGGTCTTCGGTGTTTTGGCCGTCGTCATGGCTCATGGTGAAATTCAACGCCTCGATGCGGCGGAAATATTCGGCGTTGAGCGCGTGCTGGCCCCCAACCTGCGGCCTCGACTGGGCATTCAGGTATTGTGCCAGACTATCGATCACCGGATCGAGGATCGACACGCAAGGAACGCCCAGTTTGGAACAATGCTGTTCGAGCCGATGGCGGATATCGGTATTGATAATGGTAAAAAGAACAATGCCCGGCTGGCGTTCAATGTCGCCAAGCACGCGTTGAAGCTGCTTCGGCGTCCGGGTCAATGCGTAGATATGTTCGATCGGCCGGTAGTCGGAGTAGTGGGCCGTGGCGGCTCTGGCTACTGTATTCAAGGTTTCTCCGGTTGCATCGGAGATCAGATGCAGATGGAAATATTTGGCCTCGGACCTGGATATCATGGTTGTACGAGCTGTGGATAGTTTGTGGGGAACGGGTCTTGGATGGCGCAGATAGCATGGGAGCCCTAAGTTTTCCTCAAAGTTTTCCTCTCGAAGAACAAAGGTTGAGTTGGAAGGGGACTTGCGGGCATAAGTCGAAAATTCTGGGCTGGCTTTCGATATAATTGGAGGATTGTTATTAACTTTTTGTTATCACTAATTAATTTTTGATCCAGAAAATACTGGAGTATTTTTAATCGGCGATTTTCCATGGGCATTTGTGGACGGGCTGGGGATTAGTTTGTATCCCGGACTCAGATGGTCCAACTAAGAATCCAAGAGTCAAAGAGAATTGAAGAGCAAAGGTCACCTGTGCAGGGAAAACCGTTACTTGATGTTCTTGCCGGTAAAAAACCGGACCGGAGGCCGATCTGGTTTATGCGGCAAGCGGGCCGCTATCTGCCAGAATATCGAAAATTACGGCAAGCAGCGGGTTCATTTCTGGAACTTTGTTACACATCGAAACTTGCGGCTGAGGTTACGTTGCAGCCGATACGCCGGTATGACCTCGATGCGGCGATTCTGTTTTCCGATATTTTGGTCGTACCGCACGCGATGGGTGTGGCTTTGCGTTTTGTGGAAGGAGAAGGACCGGTTCTTGAGACGGTTCGCAGTAAAGAAAGCGTCAGGAACCTGAAACCGGTGCATAGGTCCGACCAAGTCCGTGCGGTTTATGAAACAGTCGCGCGGGTGCACGCCACGGCCGGTGGTTCCATTGCGTTAATTGGATTTTGCGGTGGTCCCTGGACGGTTGCCAGCTATATGATCGAGGGCGGCAGTTCTAGCCGCGCACTGGCAAAGGCTACGGCCTCCGGGCACGAGCCTTGGTTTATCTATCTCATCGACAGATTGGTGGAGGCGTCCATCGATTACCTTTCAGGACAGGTGGAGGCGGGGGCCGGGGCAGTGCAGATTTTCGATTCCTGGGCTGGGGATTTGCAGGATGGTCTCAGAGAGGATTTTATCGATAAGCCCTTGGCGCGCCTGGTGCGGGGTTTTCGGGAATTGCACCCCGCCATACCGGTAATCGTGTTTGCCAGGGGCGTGGGGTTTGGCCATGAAGCCATACAGGAGATGACCAAGGCCGAGGCAGTGAGCATTGAATCCGAACTTCCCATTGAGTGGGCGCGCGATACTTTTGTGGGGAAATGCGCGGTGCAAGGCAATCTAGATCCGCTGTTGTTGCTGGGGCCGGAAAATGCGGCGCGCCAGGCTGCAACGAAGCTTGCCGAAGCAATGCCGGCCGATCGTCACATTTTCAATCTCGGCCATGGTATCCAACCCAGTACCAGGCCTGAAATGTTAAGCGCCGTGATCGATACGGTCCGGAGCTACGACCAGGCGAAGGCTTCGGGTTGACATGTTTCTGTGGCTGAAGGCAGCGCATTTAATTTCGGTTTTCGCCTGGATGGCGGGCCTGTTCTATTTGCCCCGGTTGCTGGTCTACCACTCGATGACGCCCGTGGGCGGGCCTGTCTCCGAACAGTTGAAAATCATGGAACGGCGGCTTGTGGTTGCGATACTGCGGCCTGCCATCGTGGCGTCCTGGTTCTTCGGTATCATGACGGCAGTGTCGGGCGGATACTTTACCAGGTTCGAGGCGTGGTTCTGGTTGAAACTGGCGCTGGTTGCGGGGCTCAGCGTTGTGCATGGCATGCTGGAGCGCCATGTGGCGATATTTGCCGCCGACGGCCGACCGCATGGCCAAAGATATTTCCGGATAATGAATGAAATTCCGACCGTGATTCTGATCGCGATAGTGCTATTGGCGGTGTTACGGCCTTTTTGACCGTAAACTGAATTTGCTATTGGCCTTCGGTCCTGAAGTTGTTATATGGACCAGTCAGGCAATGCTTGGGTTTTCCCTCAAGCGACCCTCACGCCTTCCTCCTCCCTTGGCCTGTTTCGCAGCCCGCGATAATGGCATCCCCCCGAAGTAATGGTCACATGTCGCACATATCCGAATTGAAAGAAATCAAGCTTCAGGAATTGAAGCTGAAAACCCCTGCCGAACTGGTCAGTCTGGCGGAAGAGCTGGAAGTTGAAAACGCCAGCGCGCTCCGCAAGCAGGAGCTGATGTTCGCGATCCTGAAGAACCTCGCGGCGCGCGAGGTCGAGATTATCGGCGAAGGCGTCGTCGAGGTTCTCCAGGACGGCTTCGGCTTCTTGCGCTCGCCCGATGCCAACTATCTTGCCGGGCCGGACGATATTTATGTGAGCCCGAGCCAGATCAGAAAGTTCATCCTCCGCACCGGCGATACCATCGAGGGACAGATCCGCAGTCCGAAAGACGGCGAGCGCTATTTCGCCTTGGTGAAAGTCAATACGATCAACTTCGAGGACCCCGAACACACGCGCCACAAGGTTCACTTCGACAATCTGACGCCGCTCTATCCCGACGAAGCCCTCGAGATGGAAGTTCCCGATCCGACGAAGAAGGATTATTCGACCCGCGTGATCAATATCGTGGCTCCCCTGGGCAAGGGGCAGCGCGGCCTGATCGTGGCGCCGCCGCGCACCGGCAAGACCGTGCTGTTGCAGAATATCGCCCACTCGATCACGTCAAATCATCCCGAGTGCTATTTGATCGTGCTGTTGATCGACGAACGTCCCGAGGAAGTCACCGACATGCAGCGCTCGGTCAAGGGCGAAGTGATCAGTTCGACCTTCGACGAGCCGGCGACGCGGCACGTGCAAGTGGCCGAGATGGTCATCGAAAAAGCCAAACGCCTGGTCGAACACAAACGCGACGTGGTGATCCTGCTCGATTCGATCACCCGGCTGGGCCGCGCTTACAACACCGTTGTTCCTTCCTCCGGCAAGGTTTTGACGGGTGGCGTCGATGCCAATGCGTTGCAGCGCCCGAAACGGTTCTTTGGTGCCGCGCGCAATATCGAGGAAGGCGGATCGCTGACGATCATCGCCACCGCATTGATCGACACCGGCAGCCGCATGGACGAGGTGATCTTCGAGGAGTTCAAGGGCACCGGCAACTCGGAAATCATCCTGGACCGCAAGATCGCCGACAAGCGCGTGTTTCCCTCCATCGATATTCTGCGCTCCGGCACGCGGAAAGAAGAGCTTCTGGTTAAGGCCGACATTCTCAAGAAGACCTATGTGCTGCGGCGTATTCTCAATCCGATGGGAACGGTGGATGCCATCGAGTTCCTGCTCGACAAGCTCCGGCAGACCAAGACGAACGGCGATTTCTTCGATTCAATGAACGCCTGACAGATTGAGCACGGCAAGGGCTTCCCCGATCCCGGCCAAGCTCCGCGCCGGCGCGGCGCAGACCGTGCCCCGGCAGATATAAATCGCAGGCTCCGATCCGTTTAAGAATTTAATCCGTGCCGGGTGTCCGGGCGAAAGTTCATCTGGAGTTAAAATCCGGTGCACGACGGCATCGAGGCCTGTGTGCCTTATGACGGACAATAAAAGTTCCTGAGAAACTTCCCCGGCGGGTACGATCTGCACCGCGTCATTGAGACAGCGGTAATTTTTCAAATACGTGGGCGCGGCGAATGGATTGCCCCGCACTTCACCCGCGAAGCATTCACCGATTTTCCGCGCCAGTTTCCAATATTCCAGCGAGCCTGTGTAGTGGTGGAGAGCGACGAGGTTGGCCATCATGACACCATTGGCGTTGGCTGTCGCGTCATCGTGGATCGTGCGGGTTTCAACCGGCAGTTCGCTCACGCGGCGAGAGGCAAAAAGATAACTGCCGTTGGATTGATCCCAGTGGTTGTCGAAAAGTGCCTGGGCAAGACGTATCGCCGTCGCGATATGAGCCCGATCGCTGGTGAGCAGATGAAGCGCGCGGACTGCGGTAATCAAATTGGCATAGCCATCCGATGTGGCTTCATGGCGGGCGTTACCGTCCCTGGAGGCGTGCATCAGCCGGTCTTCGCGCCAGTGAATGCGCAGGAGAGCGGCCATGGCGTTCTGTGCGGCCAAAGCCCAGTCGGCCCTTTGGAATACAAAGGCGGCTTCGGCCATTGCCGCGATCATGAGGCCGTTCCAGTCGGCGAGAACCTTGCTGTCGAATCCCGGAGGTATTCGTTTTTGCCGCGCGGCAAGCAGGATTTTTCGCGCCTCGGCGAGCCGCGCCTCCGTTTCGGTGTTTTGAAGTTCAAGATCGTGCGAGCGGTTGAGGATATTGTGCCCTTCCCAATTGCCGTGCGCGGTCACGCCATATTGCGTACAGAATAATTGGGCTGCATTGGGTTCGAGAAGCCGGTCGATTTCCTCCTTGCCCCACACATAATATTTCCCCTCCGCTCCTTCCGAATCGGCATCGTAGCTCGATGCAAAGACGCCCTCCGGCGTCGTCATCTTGGAGAGAACGAAGCCGAGGGTTTCTTCGATTCGGATACGGAACAATGCCTCGCCGGTTTTCAACCACGCCCTTATAAGCAGAGAGACGAATTGGGCGTGGTCGTAGAGCATCTTCTCGAAATGGGGGACAAGCCATTCGGCATCGACAGAATAACGCGCCAGGCCGCCTCCCAGATGATCGTAGATTCCACCTTGGGATATTTGCCGGAGAGTAGTGGTGACGGCGGACTGGCGGGTTTGATTGTTGGGATGAAGCGAGGCTGTCCACAGGAAATCGAAAATGGGCGCCTGGGGAAATTTGGGAGCGCCCCTGAGCCCGCCGCGTTGCAAATCGACCGCCTTGAGGATGGTGTCGGCTGCCTGGGTTATCTGTTCGCTGGTGAGTTCGCCTCCGCTATCGCCCGATGTGGTCCGGAGTGCTGCAACGATTGCCGTGGAACTGCTCTCGATCTTGTGCCGCTCGTTTTTCCAGATGCGGGAAATTTCCATAAGCACTTGCTTGAAGCTAGGGCGGCCATAACGCTGCTCCGGAGGAAAATAAGTTCCACCCCAGAAGGGCCGCGCATCGGGAGCCAGAAACATGGTGAGGGGCCAGCCCCCCTGTTCACCCAGCGCATGGAGGGCCGACATATAGACCTTGTCAACATCGGGGCGCTCTTCGCGATCGACCTTGATGTTGATGAAATTTGCATTCATGAGGTCGGCGGTGCCCCCGTCCTCAAAGCTTTCGTGGGCCATGACATGGCACCAGTGACAGGCGGCATAGCCCACCGAAAGCAATACCGGCTTGTCTTCGGCCTTGGCTTGCTCGAAGGCCTTAGGCGACCAAGCAAACCAATGCACGGGATTGTCCTTGTGCTGAAGGAGATAGGGGCTGGTTTCGCGGGCGAGAAGATTTCCGGTCATGGCGGAACAAGACCTAAGGTATGACCGGCAGATTGCAACGAGAATGATCGATTCGAGTCCGGAATGACCACTGGGGATACGATATATGCGGTTTCGAGCGGCGCCGGCAAGGCGGGCATCGCCGTCATCCGCGTGAGCGGCGGCGGTGCGGCTGAGGCGATAACAGGTATGACCGGTAGCCTGCCTGGCCCACGCCGCGCCGTCCTCGCCACGATACGCAATCCGGGCACGGGTGAAGTGCTTGACCGTGGTATCGTACTGTGGCTTCCGGGGCCTCAGTCGGTGACAGGCGAGGATGTTGCGGAATTTCACGTCCATGGCAGTGCGGCCGTAATCTCCGGCGTGTTTGCCGCGTTCGGGCGCTACGGGAACATGCGTCCGGCGGAACCGGGTGAATTCACGCGCCGCGCCTTTGCCAATGGCCGCATGGATCTGGTGGAAGCCGAAGGCCTTGCCGATCTCTTGAGCGCCCGCACGCCCAAGCAGCGCCAACAGGCGATCTATCATCTGATGGGGGCTGCAAGCTCAATCTATGAAGACTGGCGGTTGAAGCTCTTGGGCATTCTGGCGCGAGTGGAAGCCGCAGTCGATTTTGCCGACGAGGAAGGCGTAGCCGAAACGGCATTGGCAAATGTCAGGGGCGATATTGCATTGCTGGCAGGCGAAATGGCTGCGGCGCTCGATAGCGTAGATCGTGCCGCCGCAATCCGGCAGGGAATCAAAGTAGTGCTTGCCGGTCTGCCCAATACCGGCAAATCGAGTCTCCTCAATGCGCTCGCCCGGCGCGAGGCGGCAATCGTATCCTCGCGGCCGGGAACGACGCGCGATGTGATTGAAGTTGAAGTCGAGATCGAAGGCCTCGCGGTAGTACTTACCGATACGGCGGGTTTGCGTGAACATTCGCCCGACGAGATCGAGACCATCGGTATTGCCAGGACGCGCCGCGAACTCGATGGGGCGGATCTGGTCGTGTGGGTGAGTTCGCCGGATGTTGAAGGCAGCGACATGCCTTGGAGCGGGGTCGAACCCGCCCTCCGTGTACTGAACAAGATGGATTTGATCGAAGCAGGATCGGGGCTCTTCAATATGGGGGCCATTGCCATCTCGGCCCAGAGCGGGGCCGGGGTTCCCGAGATGCTGGCGGAGCTGGGGCGACTGGTTCGCGCGAAGTATGGCCAGGCCGAGCATGGGGCAATCGTCAGGGACCGTCAAAAACACGCGGTGGCGGAATCGATTCGGTACCTTAACGAATCCATGTCGCATGATGCATCGCAGCTTGAGCTGGCCGCCGAAGATTTGCGCAAGGCGGCCCATTCGCTGGCAAGAATTACCGGCCGGATCGATGTCGAGGATTTGTTGTCGGCGATTTTCAGCGAGTTCTGCATTGGCAAGTGAACCATGTGTTTCACGTGAAACTCAGGCACGCTTTGACCCGACCTGCGTAGTGCACTAAGAGCCCCTTCCATGAGAACCAAATATGATGTGATCGTGGTGGGCGGCGGGCATGCCGGCGTTGAAGCCG
>JBOHKD010000021.1:0-11920 GCA_050728895.1 Aestuariivirga sp. | reverse complement strand
CGGAACTGGGCGTGGTCTTTCTGCTGTTCCTGATTGGGCTTGAGCTTTCTTTCGAGCGCCTGCTTACCATGCGCCGTCTCGTCTTTGGCCTTGGCGGCCTGCAAGTTGTCGTCACCATGACCGCCATTGCCAGCGCCGCCTGGTTCATGGGCTTAGGCATCGATGCGGCTCTCATTGCCGGGGCCGCACTGTCTTTATCATCGACAGCCGTCGTGGTGCAGTTGCTGTCCGATACAAAACGCATGGGCTCGCAAACGGGGCGCACAAGTTTTGCCATTCTGCTGTTCCAGGACCTGGCCGTCATTCCACTTTTGCTGCTCGTTACCATTCTTGGCCGCGACGATGAGGGGCCGGTGATCCAGGGCATCTTCTTTGCGCTTCTCCAAGCGGCGCTTGCCATCCTCACTATCGTGATTGTCGGCCGCTATGGGCTGCGCCCGGTGCTGCGCATGGTAGCGGCAACCAACAGCCCCGACCTCTTCATGGCCGTGACCTTGCTGATCGCCGTGGGCACCGGCGTTGCCGCGAACTTTGCCGGCCTGTCCATGGCGCTTGGCGCCTTCATCGCCGGGCTGATGCTGGCGGAAACCGAGTACCGGCGCGCCATCGAGGCCATCATCGAGCCGTTCAAAGGCCTGCTGCTCGGCGCCTTCTTCCTGCTCGTGGGTCTTGGCATCGACCTCGCCGGGCTGACCCGCAATCCCTTGCCCATCCTGGGCGCGGCGCTCGCTCTCGTGGCGGCAAAGAGTCTTATTACCTACACGCTGGCCCGCCTGTTCCGGGTTGCTCGCCCGGCAGCCTTCGAGGCCGCCTTGCTGCTTGGCCCCTGCGGCGAATTCGCCTTTGTGATCCTTGGCGCGGCATCGGCGCTCAACCTTTTGACGCCGGCGGCAAATGGCGATGCGCTGCTCATCGTCACCATCACGATGATTTCGATCCCGCTGCTGGCCCGCTTCGGTGGCACAGCCGCCAAGACCATGCGGCGGAAAGTCTTGCCCCTTATGGAAGCGGCAACCCCGCTTCCCGGCAACGATTATCGCCCGCGCGTCATCGTCGCGGGTTTCGGCCGCGTCGGTCATCTCATCGGCTCCATGCTCGAGGAGCATAAAATCGCCTATGTCGCCATCGACAGCGATGCGGAACTGGTGGCCCGCCGCCGCAAGGAGGGTCTGCCGGTCTATTACGGCGATGCCGCCAATCTGGAATTTTTGCGGAAATGCGGATTGGCGGAAGCCAAGGCCTTGGCCGTCACCATGGACGCCTCCCACCTCGTCGACGCCGTAACCAAAACGGCGCGCGCCGAGCATTCCGGTCTCAAGATCATCGCCAGGGCCCGCGATGAGCGCCATGCCATGAGACTCTATATCGCGGGCGTCACCGAGGCGGTGCCGGAAACCCTGGAATCGAGCCTGCAATTGGGCGAGTCGCTGCTGGTCGAGGCGGGAATTCCCATGGGGCTTGCCATCGCCTCCGTGCATGAGCGGCGCGACGGCTTCCGCAAGCTGCTCGGCCGGCCGGACCGGCGCCAATTTCTCGATCCCGCCCGCAAGCGCCTGCGCCGCCGCAAGGCGCTGGAGTGATCAGGCAACCCCGAGCTTCTTTTGCAGGCTGGAGCTTGATGTCGTATATTGGAACAGCAGGCGTTCGCCCGGGTTCTTGATGTGAAAGGCCTGTTGCGCCATGAGCGCCGCCTCATGGAAACCGCAAAGGATGAGCTTCAGCTTGCCCGGATAGCTGTTGATGTCGCCGATGGCGAATATTCCGGGTACGGAGCTTTCGAACTTGGCCGTATCCACCGGGATCAGGTTTTCATGGAGATTGAGGCCCCAGCCGGCGACGGGGCCGAGTTTCATGGTAAGCCCGAAGAAGGGCAGCATGGTATTGGCGGCGATATCGAAGCTCGCCCCGTCATTGCCTTTGACGGTGGCTGCCGCCAGCACGCCGGCATCGCCCTTGAGGCCGGTGACCTGTCCGAGCCTGAATTGCATTTTGCCGCCGCTAACTAGTTCACGCATCTTTTTCACGCTATCGGGAGCGGCGCGGAAATCGTCGCGCCGATGCAGCAGCGTCAGACTGTTGGCTATGGGTTGCAGATTGAGCGTCCAGTCAAGCGCTGAGTCGCCACCGCCCACGATCAGGATGTCCTTGCCGCGTAAGGTCTCCATTTTCTTGATCGAGTAGAGGACCGAAGTGCCTTCATAGGCGTCGATGCCGGGAATGGGCGGCTTTTTCGGCTGAAACGATCCTCCGCCCGCGGCGATCACCACGACCTTGCAGAGAAACACAAGACCGCCGTCGGTCTTGAGTTCAAAGTCGCCGTTGTCAAGCTTCGAAAGCTCCGTCACCATCTGGTTGAAGTGATATTCCGCATGGAAGGGCTTGACCTGATCGAGGAGCCGGTGCGTGAGTTCAGCGCCGGTGACGACGGCGAGTGCTGGAATATCGTAAATCGGTTTTTCCGGATAAAGCTCGGCGCACTGGCCGCCGGGCCGGTCGAGAATGTCGATGACGTGGCACTTGATGTCGAGGAGGCCCAATTCGAACACGGCGAACAGGCCGCAAGGGCCCGCGCCTATAATGACTGCATCGGTGGTGATCGTGTCGGACATCGAAACTCTCCGGAACTTTCAGAATTGCTTTTCGGGAACGCGAACCTTAAGCCCGTCGAGGGCATCGGCGATCTTGATCTGGCAGGAGAGACGGCTCGAGTCGCGGACATCGAAAGCGAAATCGAGCATGTCCTCTTCCATGGGATTGCGCGGGCCTACTTTTTCCTTCCATTCCGGTTCCACATAGACATGGCAGGTGGCGCAGGCGCAGGCCCCGCCGCAATCGGCATCGATGCCGGGCACCAGGTTTTTGATGGCCGTCTCCATGACAGACATTCCGGGCAAGCCGTCGACAGTCTGCTCGGTTCCATTGTGCTGAATGAAGGTGATTTTTGCCATTTCGACAATCCGGTGCAAAGCGTTCGTTTTTCCGAACGGCGTTCTAGAAGATCGGATGGCGAAATACAACGGGCAGAAGCTACCCTTGGATACGTTTGGCGGCCCGTCGAAACTGCACCACAGCCCGGTCGAGCACGGCGAGCAAGTTTTCAACGGTCTTGGGATCCTCGTCAAAAACATGTTTTTCAAGCTCGACCGCCAAAGCATTGATGCGGTTGGCGCCGACCGCGGCGGCGGAGCCCTTGAGCGTGTGAACCGCGAGTTTCCAGTCCGCATGGCTCGTGGCTGTCTTGAGCATGGCCATCGTCGCCGGAAGCTGTTGCAGGAAAAGCGCGATGATCTCGCGTTCAAGCTCACGGTTTTCCATGGTGTAGTGGGCGAGGTGAGCCCGGTCGAGTATGGCTACCCGGCCATCGGCCTTAACCGGTGCTGACCGCTTGTTTCGCGTGCCCATGGATTTCTACTTTCCACCGAGTTTCTGTGTACAACCTTAGTCCCGTCCCGCTATGAAGCGGTAAACCGATGCGATGAACCGGCGGTTTCGTGAACGATTTCAATTTGATTCACAATTTTAACCAAATCTTAAATTATCCGCGGGGCCAGCCATCGTTTAGGTTCAAGCAGGGGCGCCAATGGGTTATGTTAACCTGAGCGGCCATTTCCCGAAGAGCGGGCTGCAACGGGATGATGGTGAGACGAAAAGCGTTAGCGACGGGTAATTGGGGGCGAGTACGCGAGATGGCAAACAACACAATTGAAACACGCCGCCAGGACAAGCGCACGGCCGCCGCCGAGGCCCAACGCCGCGAGAGTCCGCGGATAAACCTCGATGGCGCCCCGGTGCGCGGGCGGCCCGCCAATGAGAACGACCCCGGCACATCGGTGATGCTGGCGAGGCTCCGCCGCTCGCCCTCCTATACGCCCTATTATGCCGCCTTTTTTCTCTCGCTCACCTGGATCGCAGGCTGGTTTTTTACCTTTTCCAGCGTTCTGACGGGCACCGCGGGCGGCCTGCCGGAGACCATGCGGGCCCTTGCCCTCCTGGCCCTTCCTATCGGCATCGGCTGGGTCGTGGCCTATTTCCTGTGGCGCGCCTCGCAGCTCCGTCAAGTTTCGGAAGTCCTCATGCAATCGGCCATGCGGCTGATCCGTCCCCAGGACATCGCCGTCGAAGGCATTGCCTCGATCGCCCAAGCGGTGCGCTCGGAAGTCGACGTCCTGGTCGGCGGCGTCGAGCATGCGGTGCAGCGCGCCGCCGTGCTGGAGGAAATCGTCCACAAGGAAATCGCCGCCATCGAGCGCGCCTTCGGCGGCAATGAAGATCGCATCCGCACCTTGGTGGCGGGCATCGAAAACCAGCGCACGGCACTGCATCAGGCGGGCCTCATCATCAACAACGATGCCAACCCGTTGCTGACGCGTCTCGAATCCAGCACCCAGAACCTCGACACGATCCTCGGCAATGCCCATATCACATTGAGCCGTATCGAACAGGGCATGCGTGATACCACCGTCAATCTCGCGCGCTCCATCGATGAAGTGGCCGCCCGCGCGCAGGCCGCGGGCGAGGATATCTCCGGCAAGACATCGCAAATGGAGCGGGTCTCGGGCCTCATGAGCAGCGAGCTGCATGAATTCTCGCGCCATCTCGCGGGTCAGATCGACCGGCTCACGCAAGCCACCGGCACGCTCAACTCGGAAGCCTCCGAATTCGGCCGCAACGTGCAAGACATGGAAGCCAATGTGGTGCGCGCCGTCCGCCAGGGTGTCGAGCAGCTTACCGGCATCAACCAGGATATGGCGCATGTGATCGAGCGCGCCGGCACCGAAACGGCCCGGCAGATCGACAGCAGCCGCGCGCTCGTCACGCAAGGCCTGCATGAGATCACCATCGAATATCTCGACAAGGTCGCGCAGTCGCGCACCGATCTCTTTTCAGGGATCGACCAGTCGGCGGGCAACTTGGTGGCCGAACTGGTCACCACCAGCGGAACCATCGCCGCCCATCTCAAGGAGACCGCCGAGATCGTCAACCGCCAAATGCAGGATTCCGGCATTTCGCTGGCATCGAACATCGAGAATTCGGGCGGTATCGTCACCGAGAAACTGATCGCCGTCTCGGACAGTTTCGTCGACAACGTCACTCGCACCCGCGAAGAACTCACAGGCCTTCTCACCGCCAACACCAAGATGATGACCGAGCAGCTCAACTCGACCGCCACGGAGATGACCAACGCCTTCGCCGAAACGGCGGTGCGCGTCACCCGCCAGGTCAACGAAGCCAACTCGCTCATCGCCGAGCGCCTTGTGAAGACCTCCACCGAAGTTACCTCGCAACTCGATACCGCGAGCACCGATATCATTGGTGCAATCGGCAAGGCGAGCAGTGCTTTCTCCGAAGGCCTCGGCCAGACGACGTTGCAGATCACCGGCCGGCTCGAACAGGACACCGGCCTCCTCGTGGACCGTGTCGACCGCGCCGCGAAGGAACTTGACAGCGTCTCGGTTGCGACCGCCGTCAAGCTCGATGAGGCGCACCGCAAGTTCTCCAAGCATATCGATACCGCCAATGTCTATCTCGCCGACCAGCTTTCGACCGTGGCCGGCGCCATCGACGAACGCCTTGAGGGCATCTCGATGAACCTCACCGGCAAGCTGGAAATGACCGGAAGCCGTGTTTCCGAACGGCTGGAGGACGTAACCGGCCTGGTCGAGCGCTCGATCGACAAGTTCAACGAGGAGATGGAACGCGTGCTGGTGAACCGCAAGGACGCACTCGATCATTTGATCGGCGATGCCGCGAGGCGCGCCGACGAGGTCGACGCGGTGATGACCGGCTATATGAAACTGATCGAGGGCTCCCTTGCCACATCCGAGGCGCGCTCCAAGGACATCGGCCGGATCGTCGCCGAACAGACGGCCCTGGCGGCGGTCAATCTCGAACAGGAAATCGGCAAGCTCGAAGCCAGTACCGGAGGCCAGATCACCCAAGCCGCGCGCGCGCTGCGCGATCAGCAGGAACGCGCCATGGCGGCGATGAACGAGATGCTGTCGGCCACCGCCACCGATTTCCAGCAGACGGCCCAGGATATGCGGATCACCGCCCAACAGGTGGTCAAGGATATCGACGTGGCGCGCGCCGAGATGAAGCAAGCGATCATCGGCCTGCCGGAAGAGACCCGAAACAACGCCGACGCCATGCGCCGCGTGGTTTCCGACCAGATCTCGGCCCTCAATGCGCTGGCCGAAGTGGTGAAGCGGCAAACTGGCACGCTTGACGTTTCAGGACCGGGCATGGCCTTGCACCGAAGTTACCGGGGTTCCCCGCCGGGAAAATCTGAGGGCGCCACGGTCCAAGCTCCGCCCCCCGGAACCGTGCGCGCCCAGCAAAGCAATATCGAGCGGAGCGAGACGGCGGAACAGACCATGGTCTTGCGCGGCAAGATTCTTGCCGATCTCGCCCATAGCACGGCGAAGATCGCCGAATCCCGTATCACAGCGTCGAAGGCCGCTTCGCCGGAAGATCTGCCGCGCGAGATGACGATCCTCGTCGACAAGCTCAATCTGGCCGCCCGCGATCTCGTCGAGGCCATTGACGGTGGCCTGCCGCGCGATCTGGAAAAGCGCTTCGGCGGGGGCGAGCGCGGTGTCTATACATCGAGACTTTACGAAGGCCGGGGAAAACGTCTGCAGAAACTGATCGCCGAGCGCTACGGCAACGACCGGCTGGTGCGCGGGCGGGTCGACGTCTCGATCCGCCTCTTCGAGCAGTTGCTCGACATGATGAGCGAGACGCCCCAGGGCGAGGCCATGGTGGAGGCCTGCCTGGCTTCCGAATCCGGACGTATCTACGCGATGCTGGCGGAAACATCCGGCCGCATGCCCCCGCGATAAAGCGTGCCAAGCCTCGATGCCGCCGGCGAAAGCTGGCCCACTGCCGGCGATTTCACCATTTCACGCGGCACCAAATCCTCCGCCGAGGTCGTGACGGTAACGCTACGCGATGGCCCGCATGTGGGCCGCGGCGAATGCGTGCCCTATGCGCGCTACGGAGAAACCGTGCCTCTGGTGATCGGCGCGCTGGAGGAAATTCGCACCGCAATCGAGAAGGGTGTTAGCCGTGCCGATGTGCCGCGCCTGCTCCAGTCGCGCGCCGCCCGCAATGCACTCGACTGCGCCCTGTGGGACCTGGAAGCCAAGCGTTCCGGCATTCCCGTCTGGCGCCTGGCGGGCCTTGATCCGCCCAGGCCGCTCGTCACGGCCTATACCTTGAGCCTCAATTCCCCCGAGGCGATGGCGGAGGCCGCCGCAAGAGCATCGGCGCGTCCGCTGCTCAAGCTCAAGCTTGGAGCCTCTGAAGGCGATGCAGAGCGGCTGCGTCTCATTCGTAAAGCAGCACCCAAGTGCCGCTTGGTAGCCGATGCCAATGAGGGTTGGACGGCCGGGAACCTGGCCCCGATGCTCGCGGCTTGCGTTGAAGTGGGCGTTGAACTGGTGGAGCAGCCCCTGCCCGCCGCCGATGACGATGCGCTCCGCGGATTGACGCGCGGCGTGATCGTCTGCGCCGACGAGTCGGCCCATGATCGCCGGGGGCTCGACCGGCTCATCGGCAAATATGACGCCATCAATATCAAGCTCGACAAGACCGGCGGATTGACCGAGGCGCTGGCCCTTGCCCGGGCGGCGGAAGCGCTGGGCTTGCACATCATGGCGGGCTGCATGCTGGCAACCTCGCTCGCCATGGCGCCCGCCATGCTGGTGGCGCAATTTGCCAGCGTCGTCGATCTCGACGGACCGCTGCTGCTGAAAGCCGACCGGCAGCCGGGCATCGCTTATGACGGCAGCATTATGCACCCGCCGCCACCGGAACTTTGGGGTTGAAGCGGTCTAAACCAAAGATTCACCACTTTTGACGATAGTCGGGCGTTGGATACCTTTGCGTTACTCGCGGGGGGACGGTGAGTGGAGTTTGCGTGATGTCCAGTAAGGAAGCTTTCAATAGCGTTGAAGGGGTGCCGGGGAACTTCGAGGCCATCGAGACGGCTGTCATGGAATCCTCGCGCGGCCGCTGGTTTCTGGAGGAATACGCCAAGCGCCAGCGCGGCCGCGAGACTGCGGCCTTGCTGAACGCCATCGGCAAGCTCGAAACTGCGCTCGCCGCCAATCAAAACCTGATTGCCGGCCGCCTGGGCCAGGTTCTCGGGCTCATCCCGGCCGAAAAAATGGTGGCTTCCCCACCCGAACTTTCCGCGGAGCACATGAAATTCTTCAAGCAGGACGAAGAGTTGTTTGAAGCCGTGGCCATGCCCGCAACGCCCGTGGCCGTAGCAGCGGTGCCCCTCAAGAGCTGGGAACCGAAACCCGACATGTCGAAGGGTGCGAAACTGGTGATCCGGCAGCAAACCGATACCGGCAGCGAGGCGGCGGCAGCGCCGATCGAGCCCTTACCGCAAGCCGCTGAAATTCCGCCCAAGAGCCGCATTGTGATCATTCGCCGCAAGGCTGGCGAAGCGATCGACGTGCCGCTGCACGACGAGCACCGGGCCAGCGCCTAGAAACTTCAGCCAAGAATCCGAGCGAATGCGGCGGTATCGATATTGCCGCCCGATGCGATGACACCGATCGCGCGCCCTTTCGTGACGATCTTGCCGGCAAGCACGGCGGCGAGCGCCACCGCGCCCCCAGGTTCCAGAACAAGCTTCAGGCTCTCGAAGGCATAGCGCATGGCGGCGCGGACCTCAGCATCGCTGACCGCGAGCCCCTCCGCCAGTCTTGAGCGGTTGATGGAAAAGGTCATCTCCCCCGGCTGCGATGCGAGCAGCGCATCGCAGATCGAGCCCGTGGTCTTGACGTTTTTCTCGCGAACTCCCGACCGGAGGCTGCGGGCGTAATCGTCGAAACCTTCAGGTTCAACGGTATGCACTTTCGTCGGGGGCGACCGCGCCTCCATGGCGAGCATGATGCCGGCGGCAAGTCCGCCCCCACTGCAATTGACCAGGACATCGTCAAGACGGATACCCCGCCTTTTTGCTTCATCGGCCAATTCCAATCCGACCGTACCCTGCCCGGCGATCACATCGGCGTGTTCAAAGGGCGGCACCAGCACAGCACCCCGCTCAAGCGCCAGTCGCATGGCAATCTCTTCGCGGTTCTCGCGGGCGCGGTCATAGGTCACGACCTCCGCGCCATAGCTCCTCGTATTGGCCTGCTTGATCTCCGGCGTATCGCTGGGCATCACGATGACAGCCGGCAATCCCCGGAGCTTTGCCGCCGCCGCCACGCCCTGAGCATGATTACCCGATGAAAAGGCAACAACTCCGCCCTTCGCCGTGGCGGGATCCAGTTGCGATATGCAGTTCCAGGCGCCGCGGAATTTGAAGGAGCCGGTGCGCTGCAGGCATTCCGCCTTGATGAGGATGCGCCCGCCGGTGCGTTCATTGAGGCTGGGGGATTCGAGCACCGGCGTGGGCAGGGCGAAGCCTTCGATCCGCCGCGCCGCCCTTTCAATGTCCGCGATGCCAAGTTCCATGCCGGACCATAGCGCACGAGGCTCGGGTTCTGCTACACGGAGCGGAGAACCAGAGGTGCCCGGCCTTGCCCCGCGATCCCCGCTACGACATCCTCTTTGAACCCGTGCGCATTGGGCCTGTCACCGCCCGCAACCGCTTCTACCAAGTGCCGCATTGCAACGGCATGGGTTACCGCGATGCCACGGCCCTTGCCACCATGCGCGGCATCAAGGCGGAAGGTGGCTGGGCGGTGGTCTGCACCGAGATGGTGGAAATCCACCCCGGCGCCGATGTCGCCCCCTACACGGAGCTGCGTATCTGGGATGATCGCGACGTGCCCATGCTCGCCCGCATCGCCGGGAAGATCCACGAGCACGGTTCACTCGCGGGCATTGAGCTATGCCATTCGGGTTACACCGCGCCCAACCGCTGGTCGCGTGAAATACCCATTGCCGTCAGCGCCATTCCCGTGGCCAGCGACTATCACGATCCCATCCAGGCCCGCGTCATGGACGCCCATGACATCCGTGATCTGCGCCGCACCCATCGGGCGGCGGCGCTGCGCGCCAAGCACGCGGGCTACGATCTCGTCTACGTCTATGCGGGTCACGGTCTTGGCATCTTCCAGCATTTTCTCTCGCGCTCCACCAACCTCCGCGGCGACGAATATGGCGGCTCTCTGGAAAATCGCGCACGGTTGCTGCGTGAGGTGATCGAGGACACCAAAGACGCCGTCGGCGACACCTGTGCTGTGCCGGTGCGCATTGCCATGAACGAGTTTCAGGGCGCCGCCGGTCTCGAGCCGGCCGAGGTGGAAGATGCCATAGCCATGATGGCCGAGCTTCCCGATCTTTGGGACCTCTCGCTGTCGAACTGGTCCAATGACTCGCAGACGTCGCGCTTCTCCGAAGAAGGCTTTCAGGAGCCCCATATCAAGGGCGTCAAGAAGCTGACAACCAAGCCCGTGGTCGGCGTCGGCCGTTATACCTCGCCCGACAGCATGGTGCGTGTCATCAAATCCGGTATCATGGACATGATCGGCGCCGCCCGGCCCTCCATCGCCGATCCGTTCCTGCCGAAAAAGATCGAGGAGGGCCGCCTTGACGATATTCGCGAGTGCATCGGTTGTAACATCTGTGTGACCGGCGACTACTCGATGACGCCGATTCGCTGCACCCAGAATGCCTCGATGGGCGAGGAGTGGCGGCGCGGCTGGCACCCGGAGCGCATTCGCCCCAAAGAAAAGAACGCCCATGTGCTGATCGTCGGCGCTGGCCCTGCGGGGCTGGAAGCCGCCCGCGCCATGGGCCAGCGGGGTTATCAAGTCACGATTGCCGATGCTGCCCGCGAAGCTGGTGGCCGCGTGGCGCGTGAATGCCGCCTGCCCGGCCTTTCGGCCTGGGGCCGGGTACGCGATTGGCGCCTGCTCCAGATTGGCAAAATGGACAACGTGGCGCTTTATCTTGAAAGCGAAATGACACCGGAGTCGATTGCCGAAGTGGGCGCCGATCATGTGCTCGTCGCCACTGGTGCCCGATGGCGCCGCGATGGCACCGGCAGCCATCATGTTCGTCCCATCGGCATGGCGCCTTCAGCGGACGTTCTAACCCCCGATGATCTCATGGCCGGGATGAGGCCCAAGGGAAAGCATGTCGCGATTTTCGACGACGATCATTACTACATGGGCGGTGTGCTGGCGGAACTCCTGCGCAAGGAAGGCTATGGGGTGAGCCTTGTGACTCCCGCCGCACTGGTTTCGACCTACACCAAATGGACGCTCGAGCAGGCTCGTATCCAGACCCGCCTGCTCGATATCGGTGTGGATATCTTTGCCAATACGGCCGTGACCTCGGTGGCCGCGGACCATGTGGCGCTTGGCTGCGTCTTCACCGGCAAGGGCTCCACCTTGGCCTGCGATGCCACAGTGCTGGTGACGGCCCGCAATCCCAGCGATCAGCTCTATCACGCGCTAGTGGCGAAGGATGTCGCGGTCTCGCGTGCGGGCGACTGTTACGGTCCCGGTACTATCGCGGCCGCAGTCTATGCCGGACGGCGCTTTGCCGAGGAATTCGGCGGCAACCCCCGCGATATTCTGGAGCAATCGCCGCGGCGCGAAGTGACGGCCCTTGCATGACCTTCGCCTCATTCCCGACGCAAGCAGCGGCTATGTTGATTCCGGTTAAGGCAGCAGTAACTAAACTCGCCCACGATAACGCGAGACTGCAATCCAGGGATGTCGCCGTGCCATTTCGCAAGACTAGGACCCATAGCCTGTGGACGGTGAGTGGACTTCTCGTTGCTCTTGGTGCCGGTCAAGCCCTGGCTCAAACATTGGACTACACCGGGTCGATCGCTTCGGTTGCCCCCCAGACCGCAATATCCGGCAAGCTCGCCACCCGCACCGAGATCGTCGCCGACCATGGACTGGCGGCGATAGTGACTCCTGGCTCCCAGGAAGCCTTG
>JBOHKD010000020.1:0-12575 GCA_050728895.1 Aestuariivirga sp. | reverse complement strand
ATGTCCTGCTTATTGGGGCCCCTATTCCATTTCCAAGGCGGCGCTGGAAGCGATGGTAAAAACCTATGCGGCCGAGATCGCGACGACACCGGTCCGCGTCAATTGTTTCAGCCCAGGTGCCACCCGTACGCGGATGCGGGCAACAGCCATGCCGGGCGAAGACCCGAAAACGCTACCCACGCCGGAACAGGTCGCCGCCCAAATCGTGCCCATGTGCCTCCCGTCTTTCGCCGCTAATGGTGAGATTTATAAATATGCGCCACGGGATTGATAACACCGCCTCCCGTCATGCCCGTACTTTCCCCTCTTCGTCATGGCCGGGCATTCGTCCCGGCCATCTTCTTGGCCTGACGCAGAAGAAGATGCCCGGAATAAATCCGGGCATGACGAAAAAGAGAAAGTGCTACCGGTCGTCACCGTAAGGATTCTTCCCGCCGCGCAGGCTGAAACGGATCGGCACGCCCCACAGTTCGAAATCCTTGCGCAGGCCGTTCATCAGATAGCGCACATAGCTTTCCGGCAGCTTCGACAATTGATTGCCGAAGATGGCGAAGGTCGGCGGGCGGGCGTTGGCCTGGGTCGCATAACGGATCTTGATGCGGCGGCCCGAAGGCGCGGGCGGCGGGTTGCGCTCCAACGCCCCTTCAAGCCAACGGTTGAGGGGCGAGGTGGCAATTCGGCTGTTCCATTTTGCCACCGCGCCGAACACCGCTGTCATCAGCTTGTCGACGCCGCGTTCATGCTTGGCCGACAGCATGACGACAGGCACGCCGCGGATTTCCGGCAGCACGTCCTCAAGATCGCTTTCGACCTGCTTCAGCGTCTTCAGCTTGTCCTCGACCAAATCCCATTTGCTTAAGGCAAGAACGATGGCGCGCCCTTCCTGCGCCACGAGATCGGAGAGCGCCAAATCCTGCCGCTCGATCGGCATCGAGGCGTCGATCAGCACGACGACGCAATCGGCAAAGCGGATGGCGCGCAGCGCGTCCGACACCGCGAGCTTTTCAATCTTGCCGTTGACCTTCGATTTACGCCTTATGCCTGCCGTGTCCCATAATTTGATCTTCTCGCCCTGCCATTCGAAGTCCGATGAAATCGCATCCCGCGTAATACCGGCTTCAGGGCCGGTGAGCATGCGCTCCTCGCCGAGCATGACATTGACCAGCGTCGACTTGCCGGCGTTGGGCTGGCCGATGATAGCCAGACGCAATGGACCCGTGGCCCTGTCCTCGCCCTCCTCATCGCCTGCATGATTGGCCGTGGCATAGGGCATGATCGCGTCACGCAAATAGTCCATGCCCTCGCCGTGTTCGGCCGAAACCGGCAGCGGTTCGCCAAAGCCCAGCTCGTAAGCCTCCATGACGCCCGCTTGCGCCATGCGGGTCTCCGCCTTGTTGGCGATGAGCACCACGGGCTTGCCCTTCTTGCGGATGCGCTCGGCGAACTGGCGGTCGACGGGGGTGACGCCCGCGCGGGCGTCGATGACAAAGAAAATGAGATCGGCCTCATCGACCGCCGTTTCGGCTTGGGCGCTCATGCGTGCCGCAAGGCTCTGCTTGTCCTTGACGTCGTCCAGCCCGGCCGTGTCGAAGAGCCGGAATTTGAGATCGCCGATGTGGCCTTCGCCTTCGCGCCGGTCGCGTGTCACACCCGGCTGGTTGTCGACAAGTGCAACCTTCCGGCCGACGAGCCGGTTGAACAGAGTGGATTTTCCGACATTGGGACGCCCGAGAATGGCGACGGTCGCCGTCATTGTGGATCGCTGAAAGTACCGTCTACGGGCTGTTTACAGTTGGGATCGCCAGCCTTGCATGCGGGCTCCTGGGCGGTTCCCGTTGCGGTTTGCGCCGTCTTGCTGCCCGGCTGTTCGACCGTCCCGGTATCGGATGCATCGGGGAACTGGGTTTTGCCTGGAATGGCGTCTTCACGGGTACCGGGAAGAACCGAATCGTCCCTGGTTCCGGTCAGCCTGTCGATATAGCTGCATCCCGTGGCCGAAAATGCCGCGAGAATCAGAGCCGTTGCAACAACTAGCCTCATCATGGCGCTCACGTCTTCGGCAGCAACGGAATGAGAAGCTGGCTGAGGGTCTGGGCTCGCTGACGCAAGGTGTCGGGCGTTTCCGCATCGGCGAGAATAATCGCCATGGTGCTTTGGGCGAGCCGGTAGTTTTGGGTACGCCAGGCGGCAATGCCGATAATCTCCCGCGCCGCGTGGCGCCATGGATTACCTGCCTGATCGAAGCTGCCGACACGGGCAGCGAGTTGATCCGGCGTTGCGGTCTCGATCAGCGCGTAAGCGGCGCGGATCCTGGCGAGATCGCGCAATGCCTGATCGGCACCCGGACCCGCGGCCACGGTATCGTAGATCTTGACCGCTTCTTCCGTCTTGCCTTGGGTAGCGAGAAGTCCCGCCTCGCGGAGCTTTGCCAGCAATCCGTAACCCGGGTGCCCGATGACTTCGAATTGCTTCAGGGCATCGCCGGCGTTGCCTGCGCTTGCGAGCTTTGCGGCACCGAAGAATGCCTGCCCCGCCGTTTCCGCTTGCTTCACCTGCCAGTATTGCCAGCCCTTGAAGCCCGCGACCGCCGCCACGACGATGAGGCAGAGCGCCAATGCGGCATTACCATAGCGATCCCACAGTTTCTTGAACTGATCCTGGCGGACTTCCTCGTCCACTTCGCGAAACAGGGATTCATCGCTCAAAACCGTCTCGCTCCTCGTGGCCGGTATGCTTACGAGGTGCGGGCGTAGATCAGCGGCTTGGCCAAATCAAGGCATTTCCCGCTCGTTGCCGGAGCGTCGCCGGCGTATAGGCTGAGCGGATGGCCTTCCATTGCTCATGGCTTGCCAGCACGAATGTGGCACCGAGAACAGCGCTAAAACCAGCCAGAAATCCGATAAGTTCGATGGACATGGCGATCCTCGTGAAATGCGATCCCCGGCATTAGGCGCTAAAGTTCTTAACTGAATCTGAATCGATCATTCGACGGTGAAAGCGGCCAAAAGGCCCCCATCGGCCCGCTCGGCCACCAGGCTTTGAATGGCCCAGCTACCCGGATTATCGGCCACCATGGCAAGCTTCAGGCTTTGCTTCGCCGGTACAACCGCGGTATCGCGCCAGGCATCTTCCACATTGTCTTGCAAGACGCGCCAGACATGGCCATGCACATGCAGCGGCTGGTCGAAGGCAGTGCGGTTGCTAACCTCGAACAGCAGGGCCTCGCCCAGTTTCGCTGTAACCAGCGGCGGCCCGCCCGGCCCCGCCATGCCGTTGATCGCCCAGCCCATGCCGTTCTCGATAAGTGCTCTGAGTTCCATCTGCCGGCCCTGAAACAGGGCCGATTGAAGTCCGCCGCCAATTCCGCCTTCGATGACCAGCGGCACAACACGCGCCGCGGCAAGGCCGGGCAGTTTCGCAACGGGATTTGCCGCAAGCGCGAAATTCTCCGGTATGTCCGGCACCTTTCCCCCATCCCCGCGCGTCAGATAAGCGATTTCCGAAACATCCTCGAAGAGGTCGAGCGCCAGCGTGATATCCGCTTCGGGCAAGACCAGAAGATCGGCGCGCTGGCCCGGCGCGAGCGTGAGAGGACCTTGGCCTGGCTGCTGCGGTTTGACCGGCTGGCCGTCGCGGGCGATGAGCAGAAAATCGCCGCCCTTGAAAAGGATGCCCATGTTCCGCGCATTGGCGGCGTTGAGCAGCCGGAGTCTGGTGTAGGTGCCCGGCGCCAAGGCGATGCGCGGCCGGTATCGGCCATTGACGGTGAACCAGTTGCCGAGCCTTCCCTCGCCAACCATGGTTTCGGCATCGCCGAAATTTCCGGCGATGCCGCCGCCATCGTTGAGCTTCCAGTCATCGAGAACCAAAGCCAGATCGCCAAGGCCGGCCACGGGTTCGCGTTCCTCCACCACCAGCATCGCATAGAGCCCCATGTCGCGCAGCCGCGACACATCGGCCATGGGGCCGAGCCAGAAAGTTCCGGCATCGGGTGGCGCGAACACGCAATCGAAACTGTTGCCCGATCCCGGCGGCACATTGAACGTCATCAACTCCGAGGGTCCTCGCACACCGAACCAATGGAGCCACAATTCGAAATCGAATTCGTTGACGACGCGGAGCTTGAGGGCTTGGCCCTGACGCGCGCGAATGACGAGCGGTATTCCTTCTTCGCCGAAACCCCAGGTCTCCGTTACAGGCGAGCCGGGTCCGAGAAGCGGCGCGGACGACCTGCGCGCCCGGGCGATCTGAAATCCGTCGGCGCCGGTTTCGGCGCCGGCGGCGCCAGGCCACAGGCAAATACCTGCGGCACCGCCCAAGAATGTTCGCCGCGAGACAGTATGCGTGGCGTGCCTAAATCGCATCGGCGAAAGCCTAGCCGCCGCTTGTGGCGAATGCGTGATCGCGCCAACGATCGCGCCGCCGGGCCGGGCCCGTTACACGCGGTGAACTCTTCTTCGGTCTTGAAAACGCGGAGGATTAGGGTCTTGAATTCCGCAATTCCGTGAGCACATAAAGCAGAGTGGCTGGGCTTCATGGCAACCGCGCCGCGGCGCCGGGCAAATTGACGAGGAAACCCACATGCGCAGAACCAACTCCTTTGCCGCATTGATCTCATTCCTCATTCTTGGCGCGGGTGCGGCGCTGATATTCGCCGTCAATGGCGGCGAATGGAACGCCCGGAGCCTGTGGATCGCGGCGGTTACCGTTCTCATTGCCCTCATCGCCTCCTCCGCGATCAAGATCGCCGACCAGTGGGAGAAAGCCGTGATCTTGCGGCTCGGCCGTTTCCGCTCGCTGGCCGGACCGGGCCTGTTCTTCATCATCCCCATCGTCGAGACCATCCCCTACTGGATCGACACCCGCGTGATCACAACGACCTTCAAGGCGGAAAAAACGCTGACCAGGGATACGGTCCCGGTTGACGTGGACGCCGTCCTGTTTTGGAAAGTCCTTGATGCGAAGAAGGCGGCCCTCGGCGTCGCCGACTACCAAAGCGCCATAAGTTGGGCTTCCCAGACGGCGCTCCGCGATGTCATCGGCAAGACCCTGCTGTCGGACATGCTGGAAGGCCGGGAAAAAATCGGCAAGGAACTGCAGAAGATCATCGATGAGCGCACCGAACCGTGGGGCATCAATGTGATCTCGGTGGAAATCAAGGACGTGCTGATTCCATCGGCCCTCGAAGATGCGATGTCGATGCAGGCCCAGGCGGAACGCGAGCGTCAGGCCCGCGTGATTCTCGGAGATTCGGAGCGGCAGGTGGCGGAGAAATTCGGCGAAGCCGCGAAGACCTATGCCGGTAATCCCACCGCGTTTCATTTGCGGGCGATGAACATGCTCTACGAAGGACTGAAGCAGAACGCCACCATCGTGGTTGTGCCAAGCACCGCTCTGGAAACAATGCAACTCGGCAGCATTGCCGGCATCACGGCCCTTTCCAAGGGATTGGCCCAGGAGCGCGGCAGCAAAACCAAGCCCGGTGGCCCAAGCAAACGGCGGTGATCGCTCACAGTTCCTTGTCATCCCCGCGCTTGTCGCGGGGACCCATGGTGCCTCGAACTCAAATTTCTGAGGTGTCGAGAAATCGATCGCCGGAACATCCCCGGACTTGTTCCGGGGATCGGCGATGATAAGGATTGGGAGGCGTTGCGCTTCATCCGGGACCGGAAGGCCCTAATCCTTCACTTCATAGGTGTTCTCCGGCGCCGGAAAGTTCCGTGTACGGACTTCCTCGGCGTAAGCCCGGATCGCCTTTTCAATGGCTTGCCCGACTTTGCCGAACTCCTTGACGAATTTCGGAACCTTAGGCGACAGGCCGAGCATGTCTTCCATGACAAGAATCTGGCCGTCACATGCCGCCGAAGCGCCGATGCCGATGGTTGGAATGGCAAGGGAAGCGGTGATCTTCGCGGCCAGCGGTTCGGCAACGGCCTCGAGCACCACGGAAAAAGCCCCCGCTTCGGCAACGAGCCGCGCATCTTCCTCGATCGAGGCCCATTGCTCGCGCTTGCGCCCCTGAGTCTTGTAGCCGCCAAGAATATTGATCGACTGCGGTGTCAGCCCGATGTGCGCCATCACCGGGATGCCGCGCTCGCTGAGGAAAGAAATGGTCTCGGCCATGCGCCGGCCGCCCTCGATCTTGATGGCGCCGCATTGGGTTTCCTTGATCACCCTGGCCGCGTTGCGGAAGGCCTGGGCCGGGCTTTCCTCATAGGAGCCGAAGGGCATGTCGACCACCACGAGCGCCCGTTTGGCGCCGCGCATGACGGCGCTGGCGTGCAGGATCATGAGATCGAGCGGCACGGGCAAAGTCGATTCAAAACCGTGCATCACCATGCCGAGCGAATCGCCGACCAGCAGGAAGTCCACATATTTGTCGGCAATCGCCGCCGTATGGGCGTGATAGGAGGTCAACGCCACAATCGGCGCGCCGCCCTTGCGGGCGCCGATTTCCGGCGCCGTAATGCGCTTCATGGGAGCGTGAATGGACATCGCCCCTATCCTACCACCGGCAGATTGAGGACGTAAGGATGAAACCCGAACAGGAAGATCACGTAGAGAACCATTCCAACAATCACCGCGATGATATCCGAACGCGGATGGGGCTCATGAGCGGGCTTCTTGCCGCGCAGCGTGGAGAGAACGATGTCGAGCAATGCCAGCACCAGGAACGTGCCGAAGAAATAGACGTCCGTGCGCTTGCCGTTAGCCAGTAGATGGCCAAAGGCCCACAGCCCTATTCCGATCGACATGGGATTGCGCAAGCCTAGCTTGAGATAGCCCTTGCCATGGGAAGCCCCGATGGAAATGAACCCGAGCAGTACCAGCAGCATGGTCACATGCCGCGTTCCACCGGCGGGCACATAGAGCCAGTCGGCGGCGAGCGGTCCCGAACGCGCCAGCATAAAGCCCCTGACCATGAGCCCCAGGCCCACAAGGGAAACAAGGGCATAGAGCCCTTTCCAGGTTTTTTCGCCGAACCGCGCCTTGAGCGCGTCACGTTGGCCCGGCAGCAGCATGGAAAAGAGGTGAATGCCGCCGAACAGGACGATGCCGGAAAACAAGTATGTCATATAGCTCCCTAAGCCCCTTATGCCGGAATCCAAGAGGCGAACCAACTCCTCAGTCGGTCATGGGATTGCCATTCTTGTGGCCCTAGTTGGGCAGTGGCGGTGTACTCATGGGTCCAGCCATGATACACCGCCCAAACCAAAATCCGAGGCCAAACAGGGGATTTCCATGAAACCAACTCTTATTCTCGTCGGCGCCGACAAGGGCGGCGTCGGCAAAACCACCATCTCACGAGCCCTCCTCGATTTTTTCGCCCGCCGGAATGTGCTCACCCGCGCCTTCGATACCGAAAATCCGCGGGGTACCCTTAAGCGCTTCCACCCCGCCATCGCCGAAGTCATCGATCTCGGCAATGTCGCGCACCAGATGAAATTTCTCGACACGCTGGAAACCGCCAATGTGCCGGTCACCCTTGTCGATCTGAAAGCCGGCAACATGTCCTACGCGCTGGACACATTCGAGCGCATCGGCGTGCTCCAGGCGGCGCGTGACGGCATGTTCAATCTCGGCCTTTTCCATGTGATCGGCCCTTCGATCGCCTCGCTCGACGAGATGGCGGAAGTCGCCAAATATGTGAAGGGCGTGCAATATGTCGTGGCCCGCAACTTCATCAACGAGACCAACTTTTTCGAATGGGACCAGGCCACGCACCGCAAATATTTCGCCCAGATACCCAAGGCGCTCGAAATCGATATCCCGAAACTCAACGAGATGGCTTATGAGCAGGTCGATCTCGCCGGTGTCACTTTCAAGGACTTCGTGGAAAACCGCACCGCCGACGGCCAGCCGGGCAAGTTTTCCTTCGTGCTGCGCGGCTATGTGCGCAAATGGAGCTCCGAGATCGACGAGGAGTTCGCGCGCGTGAAACTGATCCAGGATCAGCTCACAAGCGGCCGCGGGGCCCACATCCAGGCTGTAGCGCAGCAGGCATAGGCGGGCGAGGGGCGCGCACGGCCTTGGCCACCCCACCCGCCGTCTATATCGTTTGCTCCGACCGGCACCGCAATGGCAAGACATTGCTGGCGCGCGTGCTGGTCGACTATCTCATGTTCGACGGGCACGACCCCTTCGTCATCGATGCGGGCTTTCCCGATGGACCTTTACGCAATTATTTTCCCGGCCGCACGGTGCTGGTCGATTTCGAGACCATCCCCGGGCAGATGAAACTTTTCGACACCATCCTTGGCTCTCCAGGCCGCGACTACGTCATCGACCTTCCCTCCGCGCAAACCGAGAACTTCTTCAAAGCCTCCGGTGAACTGGAATTCATCGGCGAAGCGCGCCGCCATGGATTCAAGATCGTCGTGCTTTTTGTCGTCGATCAGGCGCTGGAATCGCTAAAGACGGCAAGAATTTTGGAAGCCCGGGTTCAGCCCGACCTGATGGTACTGGTGCGCAACAACTTCGTTGGCAGCGCCTTGGTGGACACCGGCCGCGGGATCGTTATCGACATGCCCAGTCTCGATCCCGGGATCGCACTGATTGCCGGTGCCAGACGGTTTTCATTTCGAGGTTTTCTGCTTGAGGATGAACAGGGTCTGGCTGGTAGCCAGGCGGCAAGGCTCAAAACCTTTCTTTATAAAATCATGACCGGGCTGCGAAATATCGGCCCGGCCACCACCCTGAAGGCGCTCGGGAATTGAGGAGAAGGCTGCAAGGCTGCGCTCCCAGTACAGCTACGTCGTCGATCCGCGCTCCGCAAAACGAAAATCTTTATTGAGGGACTTGCCAATACTTAGGTATTATACTAAGTGTTTGCAGGCAATGGCGCATAAAGGAGTTGAAACGGATGACACATACCGACTCCGCCACGGCAAGACCCATTGACAGCGTTTTTAAGGCTCTCTCCGATTCCACGCGCCGTAGTGTTCTCGCGAGGTTGAGCCGGAGCCCCGCTTCCATGGGCGAACTCGCGAAGCCGTTCGGCATGGCCCTTCCATCCTTCGTCCAGCATATGAAAGTTTTGGAAGGATGTGGACTGGTACGCTCCCGGAAGGCGGGCCGGGTGCGGACCTACAGGCTGACCCCAAATCGCTTGCGGCTGGTGGAGAATTGGCTGGCGAGCCAGCGCGCCATGTGGGAACGCCGCCTTGACCGGCTCGACGAATATCTCATCGAACTCAAGGAGAAACGCCCATGACAATTTGGAAACCCGACCCGAAACTCGATCTTGTTCTTGAACGGGTGATCGACGTGCCGCTGCATCTGGTCTGGGCGGCATGGACGAAGCCCGAGCACATCGTCAAATGGTTCACCCCTGCGCCCTGGACCACGACTGATTGCGAAATCGATCTACGCCCCGGCGGCATGTTCCGCACCATCATGCGCTCTCCCGAAGGGCAGGATTTCCCCAACATCGGCTGCTACCTGGAAGTCATTCCGAATGAGCGGCTAGTCTGGACAGATGCACTTCTCCCCGGCTACCGCCCGTCGGAGAACCCGTTTTTCACAGCGATCATAGCGCTCGAGCGGCAGGGCAAAGGGACACGCTACACCGCCACAGCCATCCATAGGGACGAAGCGGGGCGAAAGAAGCACGAAAAAATGGGCTTCCACGATGGTTGGGGAAAGGCGCTCGATCAGCTTGTGGCTTACGTGAAGAAGCTGTGAAGGCCCTGCGAAGCCAGGCCGCGTTTCACATCGGCGGCATCTTGTCGAATTTCGGCAGGGCTGGATCGAGGTGGTCCCACGCGTGACCGCGCACGCCATACGTCACCATTTGCGGCTTGTACCGGCTTGGATCGTCAAGACTCGCGGCGTGGATGGTGAAAAGATCGGGCATGGCCGCAAACGTCAGATAGACCGGCGACCCGCAGGTGGGGCAGAAGGCGCGAGTCTTCACATTGCCGCTATCGCCAACGATGTCCCAATGCGCCGCCTTGCCCTTGAGTTTCACGTCCGTGCGCCGCGGGAAGGTCAGATAGGATCCGTGCCCGGTGCCGCTCTTGCGCTGACAGTCGCGGCACTGACAGTCGTTCGACACCATCGACTCGCCGGAGATTTCATAACGGATCGCGCCGCAGGCGCATCCGCCGGTATAAGCCTCGCTCATGTCTTCTCTCCTTCCATAAAGTGCTGTTCCCTCCAGAGCCTGCCAGAGTATCCCATACCCCTCACTCCCACTCGATGGTGCCGGGCGGTTTCGAGGTGACGTCATAGACGACGCGGCTGATACCCCTCACCTCATTTATGATGCGCGTTGCCACATGGGTGAGGAAATGGTGGTCGAAGGCATAGCTTTCCGCCGTCATGCCATCGGTTGAGGTGACGGCCCTGAGCGCCAGCACCTGGTCGTAGGTGCGGCCATCGCCCATGACACCCACGGTGCGCACCGGCAGCAGCACGGCGAAAGCCTGCCAGATCGCGTCGTACAATCCGCTTTTGCGGATTTCATCGAGATAGATGGCGTCGGCCTTGCGCAGGATATCGAGTTTCTCCGGCGTCACATCGCCCGGAATACGGATCGCCAGACCGGGCCCCGGAAACGGATGACGCCCAACAAAATGCTGAGGCAGGCCAAGCTCTTGTCCCAGCAATCTCACCTCATCCTTGAACAGTTCGCGCAACGGCTCCACCAGCTTCATGTTCATGCGGGCGGGCAAGCCGCCGACATTGTGGTGCGACTTGATGGTAACCGACGGTCCGCCGGTGAACGAGACGCTTTCGATCACGTCTGGATAGAGTGTGCCCTGCGCCAGAAAAGCTGCACCGCCCACCTTCTTCGCCTCCGCCTCGAACACGTCGATGAATAACTTGCCAATGGTCTTGCGCTTGGTCTCCGGATCGCTGACGCCGGCGAGCGCGCCGAGAAATTGCCGGGACGCATCCACATGCACCAGCGGGATATTGTAGGATTCGCGGAACAGCCGCACCACTTCCTGGGCCTCATTGAGCCGCATCAGCCCGTGATCGACGAGAATGCAGGTGAGCTGTTCGCCGATGGCCTCGTGGATGAGCACCGCCGTGACGGCGGAATCAACGCCCCCCGAAAGCCCGCAGATTACGCGCTCGAAGCCTACCTGTTTTTTGATCTTGTGGATCATCTCGGTCTTGAACGAGGCCATGGACCACGAGCCCTTGCAGCCGCAGATTTCGCGCACGAAATTCTTGAGCAGCCTGGCGCCGTCCGGCGTGTGCACGACTTCCATGTGAAATTGCGTGGCATAGAATTGCCGCGCCTCGTCGGCGATGGCGGCGTATGGCGCTCCCTCGCTGGAGGCGACCACCTTGAAGCCCTTGGGGATCGCGGTGATACGGTCGCCATGGCTCATCCACACCTGATGCCGCTCGCCCCTGCCCCACACGCCGTCGAACAGGTGATTGGGCTCCTTTACTTCGATGAAGGCCTTGCCGAACTCGCGGTGATCCGATGGCTCGACGCTGCCCCCCAACTGGGCGCACATGGTCTGTTCGCCGTAGCAAATGCCGAGCACCGGCAGGCCCCGGCTGAACACCCGGGCCGGCGCGCGGGGGCTTTCCGCCTCATGCACCGAGGCCGGACCTCCCGACAGGATGATGCCCTTGAGACCCGGCCAGTCGAGGGCCTTTTCCGCCGACTGGAACGGCACGATTTCCGAATAAACCCCCGCCTCGCGGACGCGCCTGGCAATGAGCTGGGTAAGCTGGGAGCCGAAGTCGACAATCAGGATACGGTCTTGCATGGCGGGGGATTAAGCGAAGCCGCCGGAGTCTGCAAGACGGCTAGATCCGCCAATTATAACCTGGCGTGTGATCAATACGGGAAAGTGCGCTAACTGTTTAGTCCCAGCGTTTAATGAAATCGGGGTGTTCATCTCATTTTGTTCTCATTTGGACCGGGATAGAATGAGACAAACACATGTCAGGTGGCGGTAGATCGCCAATGGGACAGCCTCGAAACCGCGGCTGGAGATTCATAAGATAAGGATAATCCGCCCCTCATGCGAATTCTCGTTGTTGAAGATGAAACCAAATTGGCGGCGCTGCTGCGGCGCGGCTTGCAGGAGGAGAACTACGCCGTCGATCTTGCCGGAACGGCCGAGGACGCCGTCTGGATGAGCACCGAAATGACCTATGACGCCGTCATCCTCGATGTGATGCTACCGGACGGGAACGGTTTCGATGTTTTGAGACGGATGCGCGATGCCAAGCGCTGGGCACCGGTTATCATGCTCACTGCCAGGGATGCCGTCGTGGACCGCGTGGCCGGCCTCGATGGCGGGGCGGACGATTATCTCACCAAGCCCTTCTCTTTCGACGAGTTGCTTGCCCGAATCCGCGCCCTTCTGCGGCGCGGCGCAGGGGAACGCCCAGCCGTCCTCTCCGCCGGGCCGCTCGAACTCGATCCGGCGGCACGAAAGATCAGTGTCAAGGGAACCACTGTCGAACTCACTTCGCGCGAGTATACGCTCCTCGAATATCTCATGCGCCATCCAGGCACCGTGCTTAGCCGCACGCGCATCCGTGAACATGTTTGGGATGAGTCCTTCGACGGCGATTCCAATGTGGTCGATGTCTACATC
>JBOHKD010000019.1:0-12699 GCA_050728895.1 Aestuariivirga sp. | reverse complement strand
ACACCACAGGACCGGCGCAAGAATTTGCGCGAGGCCTCGCGACTGCTCGCCGAAGCGGGCTGGAATGTCACCCAGGACGGCTCGAAGTCGGTACTGAAGAATGCCAGGGGCGAAAGGCTGGAGGCCGAATTCCTGATCGACCAGCCGATCTGGGAGCGCATCGCCCTTCCCTATCAGCAGCAACTCCAACTGCTTGGCATCGGCATCACCATCAAGACCATCGACACCGCCCAATATGAGCGCCGGACCCAGACCTTCGATTACGACATCATTATCGGCAGTTGGGGCCAATCGCTTTCGCCCGGCAATGAACAGCGCGACTTCTGGGGCAGCGAGGCGGCGGCCAGCAACGGCAGCCGCAACTATGTGGGCATTCAGAATCCGGCGGTCGACAGCATTGTGGACAAAATCATTTTCGCCAAGGACCGCCCTGGCCTCATCGCCGCCTGCAAGGCGCTGGACCGGGTGCTCATGTGGAACGATTATGTGGTGCCCATGTGGTACATCGCCTATGAGCGCACGGCCCGCTGGGACCGTTTCGGAAGACCTTCCACGCTGCCGGATTACGCTGTTGGATTTCCCGCGATCTGGTGGTGGGACGAGGAAAAAGCCAGGAAGGTGGCATCGCAAAAATGAAGCGGGGCCTGGCCTTCGCCCTTCTGTTGCTTGCCGCGGAGCCCGTCCACGCGGAGCCCCGCCACGGGCTTTCGGTGTTTGGAGAACTGAAATACGCGGCCGACTTCACGCATTTCGATTATGTGAACCGCCATGCGCCCAAGGGCGGGCGCATGGCGCTTATCGGCCCCGTCGCCAACGACACCTTCGACAGTTTCAACGGCTATATCCTCAAGGGCGATCCGGTCCAGGGCTTCGCGTTGATGTTCGACACGCTGATGGCGCGCGCCATGGACGAGCCCGACGCCGTCTATGGCTTGGTGGCAAAGACCGCCGATGTGGCGGCGGACGCCAAGAGCGTCAGCTTCGCATTGCGTTCCGAGGCCAAATTCGCCGATGGCTCGGCGCTGACGGCAGAGGATGTCTGCGACAGTTTCCGGCTTCTCTCCACTATCGGTCACGAAAATATCCGGCTGACCATCCGGGATGTGGAATCCTGCGATGTGCTTGGCCCCCATGAAGTCCGCTATCGCTTCAAGGGCGAGAATGTCCGCGACCTGCCGCTCACCGTGGCGCAATTGCCGGTGTTCTCGAAGGCCTATTACGGCAGGAACGATTTCGCCAAGACCACTCTCGATGCGCCGCTGGGATCGGGGCCTTACGCGGTCAAGGCTTTTCGCACCGGGGAATACGTGACCTATGGCAGGCGCCCCGATTACTGGGCCAGGGATTTGCCGGTCAATCGCGGCCGCTTTAATTTCGACGAGGTGCGTTTCGACTATTTCCGGGAACGGACCGCGGGGCTTGAAGCGCTCAAATCCGGCGTCATCGATCTTCGCGAGGAATATACCTCGCGCGACTGGGCCACGGCTTATGATTTTCCAGCAGTGGCGGACGGGCGGGTAAAACTGGCGGTGCTGCCGGATGAAACGCCTTCCGGCGCACAGGGCTTCTTTATCAATCTGCGGCGCGCCAAATTCCAGGACATTCGCGTGCGCCGGGCGCTCAATCTCGCCTTTGATTTCGAGTGGACAAATGCCAATCTTTTCCATGGCGCCTACCAGCGCACCGTAAGTTTCTTCGAAATGTCGCCGCTGAAAGCCGAAGGCTTGCCCTCGCCGCAAGAATTGGCGGTTCTGGAACCGCTGCGCAGGCAACTCCGGCGGCAAGTTTTCGCCCAGCCGGAAATTCCGCCGTTAAGCGATGGTTCGGGCCAGGACCGCAAATTGTTGCGGCGGGCATCCGATCTGCTTGATACCGCCGGATGGAAGGCGGACGGAAATTTACGAAAAAATGCCGACGGCGAAACACTCGATGTGGAATTTCTGATCGAAAGCCCGATTTATGAACGCATTCTGGGGCCTTACCTGAAAAACCTGCGGCTTCTCGGCATCAATGCCACCATCCGCACCGTGGATGAGGCGCAATATCAATCGCGGCGCAAGGCCTTCGATTTCGACATCATCTTGAGCCGGTTTGCCTCCGGCGTCACACCCGGCACCGATCTTCGCATATTCTTCGGCACGGTTTCCGCCAAGGCTCCGGGTTCCTTCAACATGTCCGGCGTGGCGAGCGTTGAAATCGACACGCTGATCGAAAAGGTGGTGGGTGCCAAATCCCGCAAGGAGCTCGACATCGCGGGCCGGGCACTTGACCGGGTGCTGCGCGCTGAAATCTTTTGGGTGCCGAACTGGCACAAGGGCAGTTTTTGGGTGGCCCACTGGGACCGCTTCGGATGGCCTGCCATCAAGCCCAAATATGATCGTGGCATTGTCGATAGCTGGTGGTATGACGCCGGCAAGGCCGAAAAAATCAGCCAGGGAAACTGAGCTTCCGGGAATGGGCGCCTATATACTGAAACGCCTTCTGCTGATGATCCCGACGCTGTTCGGCATCATGCTGATGACCTTTGCGGTGATCCAGTTCGTGCCCGGCGGCCCGATCGAGCAGGTGATTGCCAAGATGCAGGGCACGGGCAGCGATTCGCTCGGCCGTATCAGCGGCGAATCCGGCAATGAGGCGGGAACTTCGCGCGAACAGGCGGGCTCCGGGAGCGGCGGCGCCACGGGCTTCAAATATCACGGCGCCCAGGGCCTCGATCCCGAATTCATCAAGTCCCTGGAAAAGCAGTTCGGCTTCGACAAGCCGGTGCATGAGCGCTTCCTGCTCATGCTGTGGAACTATTCGCGATTCGATTTCGGCGAGAGCTATTTCCGCGACCGCAGCGTTGTCAGCCTGATGATCGAGAAAATGCCGGTGTCGATTTCGCTCGGGCTGTGGATCACGCTCATCCAGTATCTGGTGTCGATCCCCTTAGGGATACGCAAGGCGGTGCGCGACGGCAGCAATTTCGATATCTGGACTTCGGGTGCCATCACCGTCGGTTATGCGATCCCGAGCTTCATCCTGGCCATCATGCTGATCGTCGTGTTCGCCGGCGGCAGCTATTACAGCGTGTTCCCATTGCGCGGCCTCACCTCCGACAATTTTTCCCAGCTAAGCTTGTTGGGCAAGATCGGCGATTACGCATGGCACATGACGCTGCCGCTGATCGCGCTCGGCATCGGCGCCTTCGCAACCACCACGCTGCTCACTAAGAATTTCTTTCTCGACGAGATCCGCAAGCAATATGTGGTGACGGCGCGCGCCAAGGGGCTTAGCGAAAAGCAGGTTCTTTACGGGCATGTTTTCCGCAACGCCATGCTGCTGGTGATCGCCGGGTTTCCGGGGGCGTTTCTCGGTGCGTTTTTCACCGGCTCGCTGCTCATCGAACAGGTGTTCTCGCTCGATGGCTTGGGCTACCTCTTCTATAAGGCGGCGCTGGACCGCGACTATCCCATCATCTTCGCCAATCTCTACATCTTCACGCTCGTGGGCCTGATCGTCGGCCTGATCTCGGATTTACTGTATACCTGGATCGATCCCCGCATCGATTTCGAGCGGCGGGATGTCTAAGGCATGAAACTCTCCGGCTTGAATGCAAGGCGCTGGCAGCTATTTCGATTGAACCGGCGCGGCTATTGGTCTTTCTGGATCTTCACCCTGCTGTTTTTGATATCGCTGTTCGCGCCCTTCCTCGCCAACGACCGGCCGATCCTCGTCTCTTACAAGGGCGAGCTGCTGTATCCCGTCTTCGTGGATTATCCGGAAGCGAAATTCGGCGGCTTCCTGGCGCAAACATCCTACCGCGATCCCGTCAACCAGGAGGAGATCGCGGCCAATGGCTGGATGGTGTGGCCGCCGGTCCGCTATTCCTACCAAACGGTGAACAACGAGCTGCCGAGCCCTGCTCCTTCGCCGCCCGCCTTCCGGCTCAGCCGCGAAGAAGCGTGCGTGAAATATCAGGCGGGGCTTGCTGATGCCAACTGCGTCTTCGGCAATTTGAACTGGCTTGGCACCGACGATCAGGGCCGCGATGTGGTGGCCCGCCTCATCTACGGGTTTCGCATCTCGATTGCCTTCGGCCTGATCCTGACCATCCTGTCCTCCATTATCGGCATGGCGGCGGGTGCCGTGCAGGGTTATCTCGGCGGCTGGACCGATCTTTTGTTCCAGCGCTTTATCGATATCTGGACCTCAATGCCGACGCTTTATCTTCTCATCATTCTCGGAGCCGTCATCCAGCCCACCTTCTGGATATTGCTGTTCGTTCTTGTGCTGTTTTCATGGACGGGGCTGGTGGGCCTGGTGCGCGCCGAATTCCTCCGTGGGCGGAATTTCGAATATGTAAGGGCGGCGCGCGCGCTGGGCCTTTCGGATGCCCGGATCATGTTCAAGCATCTCCTGCCCAATGCGGTGGTTTCGACCATCACCGTCATGCCCTTCATCCTGGCGGGTTCGGTGACAACACTTACCTCGCTCGATTATTTGGGCTTCGGCTTGCAGGCGGGATCGCCCTCGCTCGGCGAGCTGATCTCGCAAGGAAAAAACAATCTGCAAGCGCCCTGGCTCGGCCTTAGCGGTTTCTTTGTCGTCTCGATCCAGTTGTCGCTCCTGGTTTTCATCGGCGAGGCGGTGCGCGATGCGCTCGATCCGCGAAAGACCTTCGCATGAACGAGCCGCTCCTTAAGATCGCCAATCTTTCCGTGGCCTTTCGCCAGGGCGGGCAGGCGGCACTTGCCGTCGATGGCGCCTCTCTCAGCATCGGCAAGGGCAAGACGCTGGCGCTGGTGGGTGAGTCCGGTTCCGGCAAGTCGGTTACCGCACTTTCGATCCTCAAGCTCCTGCCCTATCCTTCCGCCTCGCATCCATCGGGTTCGATTACCTTCAATGGCGAGGAGTTGCTCGACGCCGACGAAGCCGATCTCAGGCGGGTGCGCGGGCGCGACATCACCATGATCTTCCAGGAGCCGATGACCTCGCTCAACCCGCTGCACACGGTGGAACAGCAGATCGGTGAAATTCTGGAATTGCACCAGAGTCTCACCGGCCAAGGCCAGCGGGCGCGTATCGTGGAGCTTTTGAGCAAGGTCGGTATCCGCGATGCCGAAACCCGGCTTCTCGATTATCCGCACCAGCTTTCCGGCGGCCAGCGCCAGCGCGTGATGATTGCCATGGCGCTTGCCAACAACCCCGATCTCCTCATCGCCGATGAACCGACGACGGCACTCGATGTCACCGTGCAGGCGCAAATCCTGAAACTGTTGAAAGACCTCCAGGCGGAATTCGGCATGGCGCTTCTCCTCATCACCCACGATCTCGGCATCGTGCGCCATATGGCGGATACGGTGGCGGTGATGCAGAAAGGCAAGATTGTCGAACAGGGCGATGCCAAAAAGATCTTCGCCAAGCCGCAACACGCCTACACGAAAATGCTGCTGGCGGCGGAGCCCAAGGGATTGCCGCCGGCCTATGATCCTACCGCGCCCATCGTGCTGGAAACCAAGGGGTTGAAAGTGTGGTTTCCCATCAAGCGCGGCTTCTTCCGCCGGACCATCGGCCATATCAAGGCGGTGGACGGCATCGACGCCAGGTTACGCGCCGGGCAAACTCTCGGCATTGTCGGCGAATCGGGTTCCGGCAAAACGACGCTGGGGCTGGCGCTTCTCCGCCTGATTTCTTCCGAAGGCCCGATCGTCTACATGGGGCGCTCCATCGATCGCTTCAATTCAAGAATGATGCGGCCCCTGCGCAAGGAAATGCAGATCGTCTTCCAGGATCCTTATGGCTCGCTTTCCCCTCGGCTTTCAATCCAGCAAATCGTCGAGGAGGGCCTGCTCGTGCAGGGCAAGCGGCTGAATCAGCAAGAACGCCGCGCCCGTGTCGCATCCGCACTCTCCGAGGTGGGGCTCGATCCCGAAACCATGGACCGTTATCCGCATGAATTCTCCGGCGGCCAGCGCCAAAGGATCGCCATTGCCCGCGCCCTGGCGCTCAATCCCCGCTTCATCATGCTGGATGAGCCCACTTCGGCGCTCGACATGTCGGTACAGGCGCAGATCGTCGATCTGTTGCGCGAACTGCAACAAAAGCACGAACTAGCTTTCCTGTTCATCAGCCACGATCTTCGCGTGGTGCGGGCACTCGCCAATGAAGTCATTGTCATGCGCAACGGTGTGGCGGTGGAGTCGGGGGCAACGTCCGAGGTTTTCGCCACGCCAAAGACAGATTACACCAAGGCGCTCATCGCCGCCGCGTTCAATCTCAAACCGGCGCTGGATAATTCCGTGAAGCAATAGAAATGGCTTTCCTGTTCATTCTTCCCACCTGGCCCATCGATGTGTGGACCGCAGCCATGCGGAAAACTGCGCCCGCTCTCGACATTCGAACCTGGCCCGATAACATGGGGCGGCTCGCGGACATTGAATATACGGCTGCCTGGCTGCCGCCGCCCCATGCCGTGAGCAGCTTGCCAAATCTCAAGGCGATCTTTTCCCTGGGCGCTGGAGTCGACGCAATTCTGCGCGACACGACATTGCCCACGGATATCCCCATCGTGCGCGTAAATGATTCCGATCTCACGGGCCGCATGAGCGAGTATATCGTGCTGCATGTGCTGCTGCATCACCGCCAGCAACGCCGCATCGACGCCAATCAGAAACAGAAGAAGTGGGATTCCTTTGCAACACACGCGGCCTCGGCACTTTCCGTCGGCATCATGGGGATGGGTGTCATGGGGCAAGATTCAGCGCTGCGATTGCGCGATCTCGGCTTCAAGGTTGTGGGCTGGAGCCGGACGCGAAAGCAGATAGAGGGTATTGAGTGTTTCGCTGGCGAGGCCGAGTTCGATGCGTTTCTCGCCCGCACCGATATTCTCGTCTCGCTGTTACCAGCGACACCGGACACGGCCGGCATCATCAATGCCCAGACGATCCGCAAACTGTCACGAAACGGCCCCTTCGGCGCAGCCGTAATCATCAATGCCGGGCGCGGGCAGAGCCAGGTGGCCGAGGATATTATCGCCGCCCTCGACGCGGGCGAACTTCATGCGGCAACGCTCGATGTCTTCACGGTTGAGCCCTTGCCGCCGGAAAACCCGCTGTGGACACATCCCAAGGTTACAGTAACGCCGCACTGCGCGGCCGACAGCGACCCGGAAGCCATTTGCGCCTATGTGGCGCGCCAGATCGAACGGCACCACCGCGGCCTGCCACTCGAAAATCTCGTGGACCGAACTCTTGGATATTAAAGCCGCCTGACGCTCGTCACCGGATTGCCGGTTGCGCCGATGCGCGCCACGGCCTCGGCCAAGGGTTCAACCACGGTCATCATATGATAGCCGTTGGCGTGCAGCAGGTTTCGTGTATCGAGCATGACGCCTGTGTGACCCGTCCAGAAGACAAGATCGCCGCGCTTGAGATTATCGAGATCGTTGAGGGCAAGCCGGCTGCCTAGCTGGCGTTCCTGCATGTCGGTGTCGCGCGGGCATTCCATGCCGCACGCCTCAAGTGCCAGTTGCACAAGCCCCGAGCAATCGAAGCCGTGGACCGACTTGCCGCCCCAGTAATAGGGGGCGTTGCGGAACATTTCGGCCACCGCCACGAAATCGCTTTCGGGCTCCCCTACGGGTTTGAGATGGCGGCGATACACGAAACGGCCGTCGGAAGTTTGCGCGAATTTTTCATCGCCGCCGGTTATTGTCAGAGCGGCATTCATGGTGATGGCAACGGCGGGCTGCGCCTTGATGTCCGGTGCTGTGTAAAGGAAGCTCAGTGGCACGGCGAGGCGATGCGTGGGCGTCACTACATTGAGCGAAAGCGCATCGGCGGACACATAGCCCACATAGCCGTCGCGTTCGAGCTGCGCGAAAGCCCAGCCTTCCTGCACTTCAAAAACACGGACGGTCTCGCCCATCAGCGCTTGCGAGATTTGCATGGCATCGAAACGCGGCGCCTTGTGGATGGCAATCAGGGGATCGGCCATCTGCATCAAGCGGCCTTCGACAAAGCGCTCGGCAACGATACGGCCCAAGAGGCGGGCATCGGCCAGATCGGAACGGTAGGCGTGCAATCGCCTGTCGAGCTCGGTCATGGGGACAGGTTAAATGCTTCGGGACAGATTGCCAATCGTATCGGCCAGACGTTCGAGATAAAGAGCGCCACGGACGGTGCGCTGGATCAGAACATTGCGGCGGTCCTTATCGTCGCGGCGGCGCGATACGAGTTGCAGCTTGCCCATGGTGTCGAGCGCCCGGGTGATTACCGGCTTCGATACCCCGAGCTTACCGGCAAGATCGCGTACCGTGTGGGGCGGTGCGTTGAGGTAAATGGTGAGCAGGATGCTGATTTGGCGCAGTGACAAATCGGCTTCCTTATCCCGCACCATCGCCAAGGACACGTCGTGCCAGAGCTTCAGGGATTGTGCCGGGGTGAGGGCCAATGTCATTCGATTCGCATCCGCAACGCCGTTGATTGTTACGGACCCGTATCATTCTTGCGCAAAGCCCGTGGCCGCACAAGCGGCTTTGCATAACGCTCGCGGATCATGGCGAAAAGTGCCCTTTGGCCTTGCGCCTCGGCACCCGCCGGGCGGCCGGGCCGGGCCTGCGGTGTCCAGGCATAAATATCGAAATGAACATGGGTTTTCGCCTGTTCGACGAAACGCTGGAGAAACAGGGCGGCGGTGATCAACCCGGCAAAACCCGACTCGCCGCTGTTGTTGATATCGGCAATGGAAGACGTAACCAGGCGCGTGTAGGGTTTCCACAAGGGCATACGCCACAGGGGATCATTTTCCATTCGGGCGTGGCCCGCGATTGCATCCGCCGCAGCGTCGTCATCGGTAAAAAATGCCGGGATGTCAGGCCCGAGTGCTACCCGGGCGGCGCCGGTAAGCGTTGCCATGTCGATCATCAGGTCCGGCTTTTCCTCGTCGGCCAAGGCCAAGGCGTCGCCGAGGACGAGACGGCCCTCGGCATCGGTATTGCCGATTTCCACCGTAATGCCGTTCCGGCTCCGCAACACATCGCCGGGACGAAGGGCATTTCCTGAAATGGCATTGTCCACCGCCGGAATGAGTACCCGGAGCCTTACCGGCAATTTTGCCGCCATAATCATCCGCGCAAGGCCGAGCACGGTGGCAGCGCCGCCCATGTCCTTCTTCATCAGAAGCATGTTGGAAGCGGGCTTGATGTCGAGACCGCCGGTATCGAAACACACGCCCTTGCCGACGAGCGTGACCTTCGGCGCTCCTGTCGCTCCCCATGCGATGTCAATGAGACGGGGAGCCCTGGGGCTTGCCTTGCCGACGTGGTGGATCAGTGGAAAGCCGCGTTCAAGAGCTTTCCCCTCGGTGACTTTGATCTTGGCCTCGAACGTGCCGGCGAGGGCGCGCGCCGCCGCCTCAAGCTCGTCCGGTCCCATATCGGAGGCGGGCGTATTGACGAGATCGCGGGTGCGCCAGACCGCACCGGCGGCCATCAGCACTTCGTCCCGGTCAACGCCGGCCGGGCATATAAGCCGCGCCGGTTTATCTGCAATCTTGCCATACATCTCAAAACTATAAGCTTCGAGGCACCAGCCCAACGCCGCAAGTCGCGGATTGGGGAGACCCTCGCCAAATTCGTAAGGAATCTCCGGCGGCAGGGCGCGCGCCAGGCGTCCCAACGAGAAGGGCTCGTCCCCGGCATCCTCGCTCACACCGGCAATCACCAAGCCGACAGCGCCGCTGGCATCGGGAATTGTAATATGCTTTCCCGCTTCGCCACTGAAACCATGTGCCTTCGCCCACATCCGCGCCGCGGGTGAAAGCGACTTCGCGAAGGCGGGCCAGACGGATTTGCCGGTTGTGGCAATGTTTATGGTTTTGCTCCGGCGAGAGGTGGGCAGAAGGATGGTTTCCAGTTTCAGCATGCGCGGGCTTCCCTTGTTTCACCCCTTATAGCCGGAGGACCCTTATGGTTAATGGTTTATTGACATTCCACTTTCATGATCGGGGCTTCCAATGGCGCTATTTCGCGCATTCTTTCCGCGGAGTTTTTTCATGGGTGTCTTTCGGTTCCGCTCCACGCTGCTCATCGTGACAGCCGCCGCAGCACTTGCCGCCTGCCAACAAAAGAGCGCCGGCCTGCTCGATCCCATGAGCACGGCATCGACGGAGCGGCCCTCATTCCAGGCCACCGCCGGTCTCGGCAAGGCCTGGCAGGCCGACCCCAAAGACATCGGCAAGGGGCTCGCCTATGCCAAGGGCCTCGAATCCCTGGGCCAGACCGAGCGGCAGATCGGCGTCCTGAAACAACTCTCCCAAACCCATCCGGAGAATACCAAGCTTGCTATCGTCTATGGCAAAAAGCTGGCGCAGGCGGGCAAGTCGGCGGATGCGTTACCGATCCTCGAGCGGGCGGCAGCCGATCCCGGCGCCGATTGGCGGGTGCATTCCGCGCTGGGCTCGGCCTACGACCAGCAGGGCCTCTATGACAAGGCGCAGGCCGAATACGGCAAGGCGCTGGCATTGCAACCCAATGAGCTGAGCGTCGTGAATAATATGGGAATGTCCTATGCGTTGCAGGGCGATTTGAAGCAGGCTGAAACCACGCTGCGCCAGGCATCTTTATCGCCCAAGGCCGGCAGTCAACCGCGCATTCGCCAGAATCTGGCGCTTATTGTCGGCCTGCAAGGCCGGTTCGAGGAGGCCCGCAAAATCGCCAGCGAGGCTCTCCCGCCGGATCAGGTCGAGGCCAATATGGATTATTTGCAGAAAATGCTGTCCCAGCCGAACACCTGGCAGCAACTGGCGAAAGGCGAAGAGGGTTAGCCGTCAAGAAACTCCGCTGGGCTTGATAAAGGAAAGGCGCGGCAACCGTTTTCCGCGCCCTTTTTCGTGTCTCCGACCGGTCTATTGATACTTCAAGACCAGAATGACCGACGGCCCGAGAATGACGACGAAGATGACAGGCAGGAAGAACAGGATCATCGGCACGGTAAGTTTCGGCGGCAGGGCTGCGGCCTTTTTTTCCGCTTCCGACATGCGCATGTCGCGATTTTCCTGAGCCAGCACGCGCAAGGCCGTGCCCAACGGAGTACCGTAGCGCTCCGACTGGATCAGGCTGGTCACCACCGATTTCACGATCGGAAGCCCGGTGCGCTTGCCAAGGTTCTCGTAAGCCTTGCGGCGCTCCTGTAAATAGGAAAGCTCGGCGACCGTCAGCGTCATTTCTTCGGCCAGCGGCACCGAGGCGGAGCCAATCTCGCGAGCCACGCGCTGCATGGCAGGCTCGATCGCCATGCCGGATTCAACGCAGATCAGTAGCAGATCGAGGGCATCGGACCATGCTCTCTTGATCGATGTCTGGCGGCGCGTGACCAGATTCTTCAGGAAAATGTTGGGCAAGTAATATCCGAAAACAAGGCCGACAGCCGTCGCCACCAGCCGCATGGACGGTCCCACGCGGTCGGCAAAGACTGTCGAAGTATAGATAAAAACCAAAACGGCGAGCACGATCGGCACGGCGAAGCGCACCGCCAGAAAGACGATAAGATGGCGCTCGCTCCGCAAACCGGCCTGGCGCAGGCGATCGCGCGAAGCCTCGGCCTCAAAAATGCGGCGCAGGTTAAGAGCCGCGACAAGCTGGCTCATGAGATCGGTCTGCGGCTTATCCCGCAACCTGGTTTCATTGGCCAGCAAGGCTGTCCGCTGGGTGGCGCGCAACTTGTCGCGTTCATGGCCCACGGTTTTCATGCGGGCCTTGAGCTTGTCATTGTCGAACAGTGGAGCCGCTATGGTCAGAACCGTGGCGAAGACCGCCATGCCAATAAGCATGGTGATCATCGTTTCGATTTGCAGCAGATGTTTAAGAAGGTCAATCATTGAATGGATTCGCCGTTAGAACTGGAAGTTGATCATCTTGCGCATGACGAGAACGCCGATCGTCATCCATGTTCCGCAAGCGATGAGCAACATGTTGCCGAAGGAGGTATTGAAGAGAGGATTGAGATAGGCGGGATTCAGCATCGTCATCGCACCCATGATGACAAACGGCAGCGAACCGATGATCGCCGCGGAAGATTTGGCCTCCTGGCTGACGGCCCGTATCTTGGCTTTCATTTTCTTGCGGTCGCGCAGAACTTTGGAAAGATTGTTGAGCGCTTCCGACAAATTGCCGCCGGTCTTGATCTGAATGCCCATGACGATCCCAAGAAAATTCACTTCCGCGAGTGGCACACGTTCAAACATGCGTTCAACGCCCTGGTCGATGGTGATGCCGACACGCTGGCCTTCGACAACTTCAAGAAATTCCGGTCCGACGGGCGGACCCGATTCGGCGGCGATAACCTTCATCGCGTCGGAAACCGGGAGCCCGGCCTTGAGGCCGCGCACCATGACATCGATGGCGTCGGCAAAGTCGTTGAGAAACACATTCTGGCGGCGGCGGCGCAGGAAGCCCAGTCCCCAGCGCGGCAAACCGAAAGTGCCTACGACGGCAGTCAGGGCCGCGACATACCAGGGAACCCCGAAGATGAACGGAACAGCCGCAAAAACGAAACCAAGGCCGAAGGAAAAAAACCAGAAATTCCTAGGTTTGATGTCGAGACCCGACTGCATGATCGACATACGGAGAGTCATCCGCCGCCTGCGCACCGCCTTTTGCCGCTGGTCAATCTGATTCAGTGTTTCCCGAATCTGTTTTCGCCGGCTATCCTTTTGGCC
>JBOHKD010000018.1:0-12952 GCA_050728895.1 Aestuariivirga sp. | reverse complement strand
GTAGTCGCCGGCATCCTGCTTGAACTTGAATTGGCGGGCCAAGCCGAACGCCACCCGCGCGGCGCCGTCTCGTTGCGGGTTGCCTGATCAATCCACTTCGTCGTGCGGAATGACCCAGGTCTCCTTCAGCGCGTCCTCCTTCCAGGACTTGAAAGCAGGCGTCGCCATCACATTGTCCATGTACTGGCGCGTGTCCTTGGCGACCTTGATGTCGAAGGTATCGAAGCGCGTGACGACGGGGGCGAACATCGCATCGGCATTGCAGAATTTGCCGAACAGGAACTTGCCGTTTCCGCCATAGGTGGTCCGGCATTCGCGCCATATATTCTCGATGCGAGCGATATTGGCCGTGACCTCGCTGGACAGGGGAACGGGCTTCCTGGGCCTCCGCAGATTCATCGGGCAGGCATTGCGAAGAGCGGAAAAACCGGCGTGCATTTCATTGCTGACGGCGCGCGCCAGGGCACGGGCGGCGCGGGTTTTTGGCCAAAGGTTCTTCTCCGGAAATATCTCAGCCAGATATTCGAGGATGGCCAGCGATTCCCATATCGTGACCTTGCCATGGTGCAGAATCGGCACGCGCCCGGCTTTGGAATGGCTAACGATTTTCGCCTTGGTATCGGGCTGATCGAGTTGGACCACCTCTTCAGCGAAGGGAATCTTTGCCATGCAGAGCGCCATCCACGGGCGCAGCGACCAGGAAGAATAGTTCTTGTTGCCGATGACGAGAGTAAGATTGCTCATTTTCCATCCTTCTTGATTGCGTTTTACAGCGAACGCGGGAGATAACGCCATGCCAAAAATCCGCAGACGCCAAGCCACAGGCCGAGAATCACAAACACGGCGCCGATTTCAAACCACAAAAGGGCGAAGGCGAAAATGAAGGGCGGAACCAGTTCGGAGAATTCGATGGAGGTGCGGTATACCGCCGTCATGCGCTGGCGTTCATAGGGACGGACAGCGCGGAGGAATGGTATGCCGCCCACGCCGTCAAGAGCCGAACCGGCAAGTGCCCCTGCCAAGAGGAGCATGATCGCCACATAAGGAAAATGCGTTCCCGCCGCACCGGCACCGAGTGCCGCCACTGCGGCAAGCCCGAAGGAACCGGCGATTACCCAGCGCACGCTATAGTGCCGCGCTAGGGAGCCCGACCAATAGGCTGCCAGCAGGAGCGCCTGGCTTGCCGAGATCACCCAGCCGCTCAAGCCCTTTCCCAAGCCGCTTTCGACGATCAGTAGCGGACCGTAGATCATGAAGGTGGCCCAAAAACAGGAGCGGCCGAAGGCGATAAGCCAGCCCAGAACCAATCGCGGCTGAGCGGTGAAACGGCGCACATTGGCCAGCGGATTGAAGGACTGCAAATTTCCCGGCGGCAAGGATGTGCCCGGATCGGAGAGCCTGAGATACCAAAACACCGCCATCAACAAAATGAGCGTGGCGATCACGGCTGCCTGCGGCCCCCACGGGCCATATTGAACATAGAGCCATACACCCACGCCCGGCCCCGCCGTCCAGGAGACGGCCGACATGCTGAAGCGAAGGGGTTCCGTCCTGGCGAGATCCTGGCGCCTGATATTGTCGAGGATATAAAGCGACAGCACGATATTGAAGATGGCCGCACCGCCGCTGCGGAAAAACATGCCCGCCGCTTGCCCGGCCAGGGTGTGGGTGGCGAGCCCCAAGGATGCCGCCAGCATGAACGCCGCGCCCAGGGTATAGACCCAGCGGCGGCGCACACGGCCCAGCACGAAGGGCAGCAGGAGAGTCGAACCCAGCAATGTGACGGCAACCAATGTGGCCAACACGCTGACTTTTTGGCTCGAACCCAAAATGTCATAGGCCTGCAACGATACCACGGTGACATTCAGCGAACGCGCGAAGGATTCGATCACGAAAAGCGTGGCGAAGGTAAAAGCGCCGGCCTTCTGCGGTATCGGCAATGAGGAAGCTGAGGAGTCGGGAGCCATGGCGGGATTGAAGAAGCAGCACGAGTTGGCGGTCACGCGCAAGTGCGGACTGGCGGCACGCTGTCATGCGAAGGGCGCAAGGCTTGAATTCGCCATCCTCGCATTGCAATACTGCTTGCCCATGAACGGTGCCCTACGCCTCACCCAATCGCATGTCAGGCTGGTGCATCGCGAGATCGCCGACCCAGGCCCCCTGCCCGGCATGGCGCATTTCACCGATGAAGACTATGAAGCCCACATCGGCCAGTTCATGGGCGAGCGGCCGGAAGGGCCGATCTACGTTTTTGCTTATGGATCGCTCATCTGGAGGCCGGCTTTTCTACCAGCCTCCGTGGCCAAGGCCACGGCGCCGGGCTGGCACCGGTCCTTCTGCCTGCGCCTGTTACGCTGGCGCGGAACACTCGACGTGCCGGGATTGATGATGCAGATCGACGCGGGCGGCGTTTGCGAGGGCGTTATCCAAGAAGTCGCGGCGGAAGATGAATTGGCCGTGCTGCATGGCCTTTGGCGGCGCGAAATGACGATCAAGCCGCCGGGCAATTTGCCGCGCTGGATCGATGTGGAGGCGGGCGGGCGAAAACTCCGCGCCATTGCCTTCACCGCTAATCCCGAAAGCCCTCTCTATGCCGGTGCTCTCGCCCCCGATACGGTGGCTGAGCGCCTCGCAACAGCTTGTGGGCAATGGGGCAGCGGGGCTGAATATCTGCTCCATACCATCGCCTCCCTCGAACGCGAAGGCATCCACGATCCCTACCTCTGGGATTTGCAAGAGCGTGTGGCGATGCGCATTGAACGAAGCTTCCCCGACGCTTGCCTCGGTTAGCGCTGCATCCTAGACAGCCCTTCCATGCCCGCTTCCGAAAAACAGCAGGTCGCCCTTGTCTCGCTCTTTGCCAGCCTGGGACTTGCGATTTCCAAATTGGCCGCCGGGCTGATCACCGGTTCCCTCGGCATTCTGTCGGAAGCGATTCACAGTATCATCGATTTTGGCGCCACCGTCGTCACCTTGATCGCCATCCGCTGGAGCGATCAACCGCCGGACGCGGAACACCACTACGGACATGCCAAGGCGGAAAGTGTCGCGGCACTTATCGAGACGGGCCTCCTCTTTCTGACGACGGCATGGATCGTCTGGGAGGCGGTGAAGCGGCTTCTAACAGGTGAAACCCATGTGGAGGTGACGTGGTGGGCCGCCGCTATCATCGCAGCCTCGATTGTCATCGATCTCAACCGGTCGCGGGCGCTCGGCCGCGTGGCGAAAAAGACAGCGAGCGAGGCTCTGGAGGCGGATGCCCTGCATTTCTCCTCGGACATGTGGAGTTCCGCCGTCGTGCTCTTCGGGCTGGCCGCCGTGTGGTATGGCTTTCCCGCGGCGGACCCGGTGGCGGCGCTGGCGGTCTCGTTTTTCGTTGGCCTGGCGGGCTGGCGGCTCGGCCGGCGCACGCTCAACACGCTTCTCGATACGGCACCTGAAGGCGCCACGGAGAAAGTCCGTGGCATTCTCTCGCACGTCGATGGCATTCTGACACTCAGGAGGCTCAGGCTGCGTCCGGCGGGTGCTACATTGTTCGTCAGCGTTGTGGTGGAGGTTGCCCGCACCATGCCGGTCGACGATATGGTAATACTCAAGGACACCATCCACGCCCGCATCCGCGAGGCTTTTCCCAATGCCGATGTCACGGTGGCGGCCAACCCGGTGGCACTCGACAATGAGACGGTGTTTCAGAAGGTGATGCTGATTGCTTCGCGGCGCAACCTCGCGATTCACCATGTGACGGTGCAGCAGATCAAGGGCAAGCTGGCGGTGAGTTTCGACCTGGAAGTCGATGGCGCCATGGCGCTGGTGCAAGCTCATGAAACGGCGACAAAGCTCGAGAACGCCATACGCCGCGAACTGGGCGGCGATGTGGAGGTGGAGAGCCACATCGAGCCCCAGCCCGAACATTTGCTCGAAGGCAACGAGGCATCGGCCAAGGATGCCACGGCCATCACCGCGGCGCTTACCCTGCTGGCAGCGAAGGAGAAGCGGCTCAGCCATCTGCACAACATCCGTATCCGCCAGACCGATCAGGGCATCTTCGTTCACTACCATTGCATCTTTGCCGGTGACGATACCATCGACGATGTCCACGCCCGCGTCGATCACATCGAAAACGGGTTGCAGGAGAAGTTCCCGAACATCCGGCGCGTCATCGCCCATGCGGAGCCGGCGGGCCGGGCACGGCACAGGGTTTAGACCATGCGCAGGTTTACCGCCAACGACTACCGGGTGATGCCGTGGAAGAACGGGGGCGGCACCACCACGGAACTTTATGTGGAAGCGGGCGCCGGGCTATCGTTCCTGTGGCGGGTCAGCATCGCGGAGGTGGCAGCGGTTGGGCCGTTTTCGATTTTCGGAGGGTTTGACCGCCACATCATGGCGATCGAGGGCTTGGGCATGGTGCTGGACGGCGGACCCAATGGACCCATCGACGTTAACCCCAGATTCGTGCCCCGAAGCTTTTCCGGCGATTGGCCAATTATCTCGCGGTTGATTGCCGGTCCGGTCCGCGACTTCAATTTGATGGCGCGGCGCGACAGCGTGGAGAGCAGCCTCTCGTGCATTGAAGTCACCGATATGCTGCAACTGGGCGGGGAACCGGGCGTTACGACTTTTGCTTATTTGCTGGAAGGTGAACTGGAAGCCGGCGGAGAAAGGCTCATGGCTGGTGAAAGTCTCCTGCTTGCGCCGGGTGAGATGGCGAAAGGATCATCTTCCGCCGTCCGGCTCGCCCTGTGCCGCATCCGCGCCCTCGGCTAAGAGGCCTCCCACGCCTGCGATTTCCATTTCCTTCGCCGCATCGGCCAGCAGCCGCAGGCGTTCAATCTCTTCCGGCGGCACGATTACCCGGTTGGCCTTGGAAAAAGCCTCGTAATAGGCATATTCGAGCGGGACCATGACGGAGAACAGCTTGGCGGCCTTGGCCATATTGCGCAATTCCAGGATCATGTCGGCGACATATTGGGCGGTATCGAGTTGCTGGACCGGCAGGTCAAGTTTTGGTGTATTGTTACTTTCCGTTCTATCAGGACGGGTAGTTTGTGCCATGCTGGATGTCGAGATCGCCATGATTCGCCTCCGTCCGGTTGATTTATACAACATAGACGTGTTTTAATTGTAATAAAGCATCCTAGGATTGTATTAGGCTGCAAACGGTGGTGGCCGGCTGTGCTTGCGGCTCGGGGAGGATGCCTATATGAGGCTCGCCCACTAAAGTTCAGGACATGGAATGACCGTTGTCGTCGTCGAATCGCCGGCCAAGGCGAAGACCATCAACAAGTATTTGGGCAAGGATTTCACGGTCCTGGCTTCCTATGGCCATATCCGCGACCTGCCCGCCAAGGATGGTTCGGTCAGGCCGGATGAGGATTTCGAGATGTCCTGGGAGGTCGATGGCAAGTCGGCCAAACGGCTTGCCGACATCGCCTCAGCCCTCAAAAACGAAGACCGGCTGATCCTCGCCACCGACCCCGACCGCGAAGGCGAAGCCATCTCCTGGCATGTGCTGGAAGTGCTTCGGAAAAAGGGGGCACTCAAGGGCAAGACGGTGCAACGGGTGGTGTTCAACGCCATTACCCGGCAGTCGGTGCTCGACGCCATGCAGCATCCGCGCGAGGTCGATAGCGCCCTCGTCGATGCCTATCTGGCAAGGCGGGCGCTCGACTATCTGGTGGGCTTCACGCTCTCGCCGGTCTTGTGGCGCAAGCTGCCGGGGTCGCGCTCGGCGGGGCGTGTGCAATCCGTGGCGCTCAGGCTTGTCTGCGACCGCGAATTGGAAATCGAGGCTTTCCGGGCGCAGGAATATTGGACCATCGACGGTAAATTCGTGAACCCAGCGGGTGCCGAGTTCTCAGCCTCGCTCAATGCCATCGCGGGGAAGAAACTTGCGAAGCTCGATATAAAGGACGAGGCCTCGGCGCGTGCCATCGAACAGGCGGTAAAGGGTGCCCCCTTCGCCGTTGACACCATCGACAGCAAGCCCGCCCGGCGCCACCCTTACGCGCCCTTCCGCACTTCGACATTGCAGCAGGAGGCCTCGCGCAAGCTGGGTTTCTCCTCGTCGCGAACCATGCAGGTGGCCCAGCGTCTCTATGAGGGGATCGACATTGGCGGCGAGACCGTGGGCCTCATCACCTATATGCGGACCGATGGCGTCGATATGGCGCCGGAAGCCATCGCCGCCACGCGCAATGCCATCCTCAAGAATTTCGGCGAGCCCTATCTGCCCTCGGTGCCGCGCCGCTACACCTCCAAGGCAAAGAACGCCCAGGAAGCGCATGAAGCGATCCGCCCGACCGAGCTTTCCCGCGCTCCCGGAGCGTTGCGCAAATTCCTCGATCCCGACCAATTCCGGCTTTACGAATTGATCTGGCAGCGCACCATCGCGGCGCAAATGGAAAGTGCGGAGCTTGAGCGCACCACCGCCGATCTTGGCGTAGAAGGCCGCAACGGCAAGCACTATACTTTCCGGGCCACGGGTTCGGTGGTGAAGTTTGACGGCTTTCTCAAGGTCTACCGCGAAGACCTCGACGATGAGGAAGACGAGGACGCGCGCCGCCTGCCGCCGATGGCGCGCGGTGACAGGATCGGCGTCAATGGCATCTCCGCCAATCAGCATTTCACCGAGCCGCCGCCGCGCTATTCGGAAGCCTCTATCATCAAGAAGCTGGAAGAATTGGGGATCGGCCGGCCCTCCACCTATGTTTCCATTCTCTCGACCCTGCGTGACCGCGGCTATGTGCGGCTCGACAAGAAACGGCTGATCCCCGAGGATAAGGGCCGTGTCGTCACGGCGTTTCTGGAAAGTTTCTTTGGCCGTTACGTCGAATATGATTTCACCGCCAATCTCGAAGAGCAGCTCGACCGCGTGTCGAACGGCGAGATCGACTGGAAGCAGGTGTTGCGCGATTTCTGGAAGGATTTCACCATCGCGGTCGGCGACATCAAGGAATTGCGCATCACCAACGTGCTCGACGCGCTGAACGGCATTCTGGCGCCGCATATCTTCCCTCCTCCCGAAGGTGGCGGCGATGCGCGCGCCTGTCCCTCCTGCGGCAATGGCCAGCTTTCACTCAAGCTCGGCAAGTTCGGTTCCTTTGTAGGCTGCTCTAATTATCCCGATTGCAAATTCACCCGGCCGATGACGGCGGGAGGCGATGCCGCCTCCATGGTTCCTGCCGAAGGCATCGAGCTCGGCGCCGATCCTGAAACCGGCGAGAAGGTGACACGCCGCCAAGGCCGCTTCGGCCCCTATCTGCAATTGGGCGAAGCGGTGGAGGGCGAGAAGCCGCGCCGCGCTTCGATACCCAAGGGCACCGATCCCAACGGCATCGATCTCGAAACCGCGCTAAAGCTTTTGTCGCTGCCGCGCGAGATCGGGGTTCATCCGGAAACCGGCAAGCCCATCGTCGCCAACTTCGGCCGCTTCGGGCCCTTCGTGTTGCATGACGGCACCTATGCCAATCTCGATTCGCCCGAGGAAGTTTTCACCATCGGCATCAACCGCGCCGTCGATATGCTGGCGGAGAAGAAAGCCAAGGGGTTCGTGCGCGCGCGGCCCGGTGCGCTGAAAGACCTTGGGGCGCATCCCGCGGGCGGCGGTAATATTCAGGTCATGTCCGGGCGCTACGGCCCCTATGTGAAGTTCGGCAAGATCAACGCCACCCTGCCCAGGGATATGGACCCCAAAGCCATCACGCTTGAGGAAGCCATAGCGGTGATCGCTGAGAAGGCCGGCAAGGAGCCCTTCAAAAAGAAAAAACCGGCGGCGAAGAAAAAGGCGAAGGCGGCAAAACCGAAGAAAGCCGCAGCCGCAACAGCGGCGGAATAGATTCGTAGCACCTTGCCCCTCGTTTCAGCGTCAGGCGCCGCCGCTGGTCCATCCACTGTGGTAACGGTTTTCATGCATCTGTTCACCTGAGCGTAAGAACGCCTGTTCAACCGTGATCGCCACTTGAACTGCACGGCCAGAAGCATGTGCAAGTAGTTGATTTCAAATGTCTTATTTCTCTCACACTTGTCATGCGGCTTGATTCGAGTTGGCCCTGGCAATGGGTAAATTGGTTGCGCCGGAAACGCTTGAATGCGGTTCCGGCAACGAAAAGAAACATTCAACGACAGGAGTTACCCATGAAGAAGTTTGTTATGGCTGCTGCAGCACTCGCGTTTCTCTCGACGGCATCCCTCGCCGACATGAATGATGATGAAATGGCGGCGATGCGGCATGATTTCTTGGTTTCGACCCAAAAGATGATGGACGACCAGATGGCAACCATCAAGAAGATGGAAGAAATGCTCACCATCTATCAGGCGACGCTAAAGAAAATGATGGAAAACGAACAGGGCGGCGGCAACTGATCGTTACGGGAAGAACAGTAAGGGGGGCCAGGTAGATTACCTGGCCTTCGCTCGCCGAAGCCATGGTTCATCCTACGGCTGCATCACGCACGCGGCGAAATGAGTTGCCGGGTTGATCCCCGGATCAAATCCGGGGACGGTAATGACAATTTAGGGGAGTGAGTCACCCGGCCTTGGCCCCGCCCTTCCCCCTCTATGGCGTTCCCGCTATCTCTCCTTTCATGGCGAAAATCCAAAAACCAAAGCCCGGTTTCCCCAGCGAGGCGGCGATCCTTGAGTTTATCCAGACCTCGCCCGCAACCGTCGGCAAGCGCGAGATTGCGCGGGCTTTCGGCGTCAAAGGTGGGGACAAGATCGAACTGAAGGCGCTGCTGAAACGGATGGCCGATGAGGGCAAGCTTGCCAAGCGAGGCAAGAGGCTTGCCGATAAATCCGCCCTGCCCCCGGTCACGGTGCTCGAAGTCATGGGCATCGACAAGGATGGCGAGGCTTACGCCGAGCCCATCGAATGGGACGAGCGCATCGCGGGCAAGCCGCCGCGCATTGTGCTGGAAGGCGGCCCTCCGCCGCGCAAGGGCGACCGTGTGCTGGCCAAGATCGATCCAAGCCGTGACGGCCGCTACCGCTTCAAGGCTCGCATTATCCGCAAGCTCTCGGAGCAATCGAAGCGGGTGCTTGGCGTTTACCGCATTGTGAAGGGACACGGCGCCCGCGTTATTCCCGTCGACAAAAAGGCGCGCAATGAATTGCAGGTGCCGGCGGGCGATGAAAATGGCGCGGAAAATGGCGAGCTGGTCGAAGTCGAGATCGCCAAGGAGCGAGCCCATGGATTGCCCATGGCGCGGGTGCGCGAGCGGCTGGGCGATGTTGGCAACCAGCGCAATATCTCGCTCATCGCCATTCATCAGCACGGCATTCCCAATGAATTTCCGGCACCTGTGCTGGTTGAATCGCAATCGCTGAAGACATTTTCGCAAGGGCAGCGCAGGGATTTGCGCAAAGTTCCGCTGATCACCATCGATCCCCCGGATGCGCGCGATCATGACGATGCGGTGTGGGCCGAGATCGATGAAGCGACAGGCGGCGCTGAAGTGATCGTCGCCATCGCCGATGTCGTGGCCTATGTGCGGCCCGGCACATCACTCGACCGCGAGGCGCGCATTCGCGGCAATTCGGTTTATTTTCCGGACCGTGTCGTGCCCATGCTGCCGGAACGGATTTCCAACAACCTTTGTTCGCTGCGCGAGAAAGAGGATCGCCCGGCGCTGGCGTGTTTCATGAGCTTCGACAAATTGGGGCACAAGATACGGCACCGTTTCGAACGGATCGTCATGCGCTCCGCCGCCAAGCTCTCTTACGAGGAAGCCCAGTCCGCCATCGATGGGCGCTCAAACGACAAGACAGAAATGCTGCTAGAGCCGGTGCTGAAGCCCTTGTGGCGGGCCTATGAAATTTTGATGAAAGGCCGGAAAGTCCGCGAACCGCTCGAACTCGATCTCCCCGAACGCAAGCTGCTGCTCGATGCTCATGGACTCATCGAACGTGTGGTAACTCCTCTCCGGCTCGATGCGCATAAGCTCATCGAAGAGTTCATGATCCAGGCCAATGTCGCCGCCGCTGAAGAACTTGAGGCGAAGAAAACGCCGCTCCTCTACCGCGTGCATGAACCGCCGTCGGAAGAAAAGGTCCGGGCACTGGCGGCGTTCCTGAAGACGGTCGACATGGTGCTGCCGATTGGCCAGGTGATGCGGCCCAAGCATTTCAACCGCATTCTCGATCAGGTGAAGGGCAAGGATTTTCAGCATGTGGTGAACGAGATCGTATTGCGCACCCAGGCGCAGGCGGCATATTCACCCGCTAACAAGGGCCACTTCGGATTGTCCTTGCGCCGCTATGCGCATTTCACCTCGCCCATCCGGCGCTACGCCGATTTGATCGTGCACCGCGCTTTGATCTCGGCGTTGGGTTTCGGCGAAGACGGTCTGTCGGGGGAGGATATCGCCCGGCTCGGCGATACCGCCGACATGATTTCCGATGCGGAACGGCGCGCCATGGCGGCGGAACGCGAGACCATCGACAGGCTCATCGCCTCCCACCTTGCCACCCAAACCGGTGCCGTCTTCCGCGGCCGCATCGGTGGTGTCGTGGGCGCTGGCCTCTTTGTAAAGCTCGACGATTCAGGCGCCGACGGATTCGTACCAGTGGCAACACTGGGCCGAGATTATTTCGTGTACGACGAGACCCGCCATGCGCTGATCGGCGAGCGCACGGGAGACACTTGGCAGCTTGGCGACCGCCTTGAAGTGCGGCTGGTCGAGGTCACGCCGGTTTCGGGCGGCATGCGCTTTGAAGTCGTATCGGAAGCCCGTCCCGGCAAGCCGCAGCCGCGCCGTGCCGTAAGATTCTCCCGCCAGACGCAAGCCAAGCGACGCCGGCGATAATGCCATGACACCAGACCACCGGCGCCCCCGCGATGCCGCAACGCTCATTCTGGTGCGGCGCGATTCCGGCGGCCCCCGCGTTCTCATGGGTCAACGCCATGGGGCTCACGCCTTCATGCCCAATAAATTCGTCTTTCCCGGCGGGCGTCTCGATGCCGCCGATGCCCGCGCCAAGGTTTCCCTCGATCTCGACGGGGCGGTGCTGGCGAAGCTGATGGCGCGGATGCGTACCAAACCCAGCACCGCACGGGCCCGTGCATTTGCCATGGCTGCGGTGCGCGAGACCTTTGAAGAAACCGGGCTTCTCTTCGGGCGAAAGGATTTGGCGGAGGCGCCCGATCTTTCCGGCCTCATCTTCTTCGCGCGCGCCATTACGCCGCCCGGACGGGCGAGGCGTTTCGATTCCCGATTTTTCGTCGCCGATGCCGCTCATGTAAGCAATCTCAATGCGCCCCATCACGATGGTTCTGGCGAATTGCTGACGATTGCATGGTTTACGCTGGAAGAGACGCTCGGCCTCGATCTGCCGTCCATCACCAAGGACATCCTGCGCCGCCTCAAGCCGTTTCTTGATCAAGGCCGCCTGCCAGCTCCCGGCTGCCCGGTGAGTTTTCAATACTACCGCCGCAAAGCCTGGATGGAAGAGATGCTGTGAATTCCCAAACCTTGACAAGCAGCGGGGTTTGGGGTCTATCGCCGCCAACCCGATTGGAGAGTTAAATGGCCAAAGGCAATGTGATCAAGATCAAACTGGCGTCGAGTGCCGACACCGGATATTTTTATGTGACCAAAAAGAATTCACGCACCCAGACCGACAAGATTTCGTTCAAGAAATACGATCCCGTGGCGCGCAAGCACGTGGAATTCAAGGAAACGAAAATCAAGTAGTATATGCCACCTCTCGTCATGGCCGTGCCTGTCACGGCCATCTTCTTTACCGCGACAAGAAGATGCCCGCATCAAGTGCGGGCATGACGGAAAGCGAAGGCCAAATGGTGCCGATCCGGGCTTGGGAATCGAGGAGGCCACTCAATCCCGGCCCGGACCGGCGGACCCGCACGTTACAGGAGATGTGGCGGACCTGAACGCGGGGTTTTCCGAAGCGCGCCGAACCGTCTCGAATGGTGCCGGCGGGGTGGCCAGGAGGCCGTCGATCCTTAAGCCACCCCGCCTAAGTTTTGTTCTGAATACGCCTAAACTTTTACGCGAAAGCGCGGCAATTTGCCAGCGCAAGCCATGGTAAACGCTGGCGTTTCTGATTTAAGGATAAAGGATTAAGGTAAACTCATCAGTCACCGCTTGGTGCAATGAGCAGAGCTTCTGAGGATTCCGAATCACTAAAGAGCGCGCCGAAATCCGGCATAGTCCAGCACTCAGCCTTTAAGCAGTGCGGCAACAATCGCCTCAGGCGCATCTTCTTGTACGATGTGCGCGGCACCCGGTACGCGAGTTAGGCTTTCAGCTGACAACAAGTTCGCCAGTTGCTCGCCCTGGCTTATTGGAATGAAAGTATCTTCTTCAGCCCAGACCAAATTTACCGGGCACTGCATTGGGCCATATTGATCCTGTACTTCCTTGATGTACTTCGTATCGGACTGAGCGATTTGCCGATAGAAAGCCGGTTGCCCAATCTCGCCGCGCCAAGGCTGTGCGTAAATCTCGATTGTGTCTTCATCAAACGTCTTGAGTGAAGCGTTTTGGGTATACGCACGGAAAAGGGCCTCATGCGCATACGCGGGCAATTTTGCGAAGGCTTCTTCGTGCTCGCGAACATGCATATAGAATGGGGAGCCGGATGGAAGCACTGCAACGGCATCGATGAGGAACAGCTTGCGATATCGAAGCCCATTAACGTAGTAGCCTCGCAAGGCCGCGAGACCGCCAAAATCATGTCCAACCACTTCAGGACGGTCGAGCGACCAATGTTCCACCAGCGCCGCCAGCAGATTGTTCTGAACGCCAGCCGATACATCCTGCCCCGTGAGTTTTTCTGACTGGCCGCAGCCGACCATGTCGAAATAGTAAACTTTTCGGTGCCCGGCCAACCACGGGGCGATGCGCCGCCACGCCTGCGCGGACCATGGAAACCCGTGTATCAACACCATAGGGTCTCCCTGACCGATGCATCCCCAAGCGACGGATTGGCC